>DATGVB010000188.1:0-17168 GCA_035300805.1 Tetragenococcus sp.
ATAAAGAAACATCCGACCAAACTCCTTATCCTCTTTAACAAAGACACTTAATAAACCCATTCCTTCTAAATTTTTTCTTGCTTCTAAAAAAGTCGGTAAACCGATATTTAAAGCATCTAAAATATCAATA
This sequence comes from Tetragenococcus sp., assembly GCA_035300805.1. Classification (GTDB taxonomy): domain Bacteria; phylum Bacillota; class Bacilli; order Lactobacillales; family Enterococcaceae; genus Tetragenococcus. The sequence continues at coordinate 131 of DATGVB010000188.1, forward strand.
TGGACAAACTCATTTTCATATAAATCATCCTTATCGCCTAAAAGAGCATAATATAAAGCCATAGCTTGTGCTCCGATAATTGGCTGATAAAGATAAATCAGGCCCTCGTTGCCTTCACTACTCAAAGGAAAACTTTTTGCGACCCGATATATCTGATTTGGCTGAACTTCATCCCAGGCACTTTGCAACATTCAATGCCTCCTTTAAATCATTTGCTATCATGAGTATCATTGGCTTTACCAACAATATCTTGTAGTTCTTTAAGAAAAACAGACATGTCTTTAAACTGACGATATACACTAGCAAAGCGGATATAAGCAATTTCATCAACATCTTTCAGATCTTCCATGACATATTCTCCAATTTGGTTAGAAGAAATTTCATTCACACCTAGTTCGCGTATCCGTTGTTCAACATGGTCTACGATCTGTTCCATTTGTTCCATAGCAACGGGGCGTTTTTCTGCTGAACGTATTAATCCGCGCAAGACTTTTTCGCGGTTAAACTCTTCTCTTGCACCGTTTTTTTTGATGACCAGAAGTGGAGTTTCTTCGATCCGCTCAAAGGTGGTAAAGCGATAGCCACATTTTTCGCATTCTCTTCTTCTACGGATAGCTCGGCCATCATCGGTCTGACGACTATCGATCACGCGTGAGTTATTATTATGACATCTTGGACAATGCATTATTTCCACCTCGTTTAATAAAATTTATTTCACTTAAGCTAATTATAACACGAAGCTACCACTGATTCTAATAGTTTCCATATCAAGCAGTCGCTAATTGCCAAGACTATTTTTTTTCAAATTTTAACTTTACCACTTTTTTAAACTGATCTACTCAAACTTTGACTGACTTGGAGTAGATTCCCCCCTGATCTACTCAAACTTTGACTGACCTGGAGTAGATTCCCTCCTGATCTACTCAAACTTTAACTGACTTGGAGTAGATTCCCTTCTGATCTACTCAAACTTTAACTGACTTGGAGTAGATTCCCTTCTGATCTACTCAAACTTTAACTGACCTGGAGTAGATTACAGCTATAGAAATTTAGCCCACAAAAAAAGTCGCAAGAAAGCACACGACTTTTTTACAAATGATTTTGTTTGAGCCATTCGACTACTTGATTTTGTGTCTGTTCAACGGTTCCCTGATTATCAAAAACAATATCTGCTTTTTGCTTTTTACTTTCCAGTGACCACTGACTGTCAATTTTCTGCTGAGCCTGACTACGACTGATTTGATCACGCTTCATCAATCTTTGCAGCTGGATCTCTGATGCTACATAAACCACTGCCACCTGATCCACAAGCTGATCATAATCTCTCTCATATAAAAGCGGAATATCAACAATAACTAATTCTGACTGCTCTTTAAGTTGCTCAACTTGTTTTACAATTTCTGTTCGAATATAGCTGTCTAGTAAGTCATTTAACTGTCTTCTTTTATTTTTATCAGCAAAAATGGCTGTGCCTAATTTTTTACGATCTAAATGACCATCTGCCAACAATATTTCAGAACCAAATTTACTGACTATTTTTGTCAAAGCAGGTGTTTGTGGTTCGACGACTGCCCGTGCGATTACATCTGCATCAACAATGGGAAAACCCCACTGACGAAAGATGGATATTACCGTACTTTTCCCTGAGGCAATACCACCTGTCACTCCTAAGATAAAACTCACTTCAGCTTCCTCCTTCTTAACTTTTGACAATGAGGACAAAAATGTGTACCGCGCTGAGCTACTTTAATTTTCTCAATGGGGCTCTGGCAACGAGGGCAGGGTTGTCCAGTTTTCCCATAGACATTTAATTCCACTTGAAAATGGCCCGCACTGCCTAAAGCATTTTTATAGCTGCGTACAGTTGTACCACCCGCAGTCACTGCTTTTGCCAAAACTTCAATAATAGCCTGATAAAGCCGGTCAGTCTCCTTTTTAGTCAAAGTACTCGCTGGTTGTTGAGGATGGATCTGAGCTAGCCAGAGGACTTCATCGGTGTAGATATTTCCTAAGCCAGCGACTACTTTCTGATTTAGCAGCAGAGGTTTGATCAACATCGTCGACTGTTTTAACCTCTTTTGAAAATCAGCTAAATGAAAACTCTCATGAACTGGTTCTGGTCCTAATTGTGCGATACCTTTATATAATTGACTGCTACCTTTGGCAAGCAAAGTCAGACGACCAAATTTACGAACATCATTATAATGCAGTTGACTGCCATCTGTAAGATAAAAAATAACATGGGTATGTTTATCTCTTCTAACCTCATTTTTTTCAGCAAAAAATTCATATTTGCCTTCCATTCGTAAGTGCGAGATCATCTCATAATCGCTTAACTGGAAAATCAGATATTTACCTCGACGGTGGATTTTTTCAATTGTCTGGTCTTGCAGTTCCTGACAAAAAGCTGTTACACCAGGAGATTCAATTATCCTTGGCCAGTATACTTCAACTTTAATAATTGTTTTTCCAACCACTAATTGGCTTAGACCTTTTCTGACTGTTTCTACTTCCGGTAATTCCGGCACTCTTTTCATCTCCTATTTTGCATCATACCAAGTTTTTCCCCAGCTACTTTCAGTCACCAGCGGAATGTCTAAAGAAACTGCATTTTCCATAACTTCTTTGACTAATGCATCTAAAGTCTCCAGTTCTTCTTGCGGTACTTCAAGTACCAGTTCATCGTGTACTTGCAATAACATTCTAGCAGCTAGTTTCTCTTCTTTCAGGCGTTTATTCAGCTCGATCATAGCAATCTTTAAAATATCTGCAGCACTACCTTGAATCGGTGAATTGATTGCTGTTCTTTCAGCAAAAGAGCGCAGATTAAAGTTACGTGAATTGATATTCTCCAAATAACGACGACGATGGTACAATGTTTCGGCATAGCCTTTTTCTTTAGCAAAAGCAACCGACTCGTCCATATATTTTTTAACTCCTGGATAACGATCAAAATAAGTGTCAATATAATTTTGAGCTTTTTTACGACTGATCCCCAGATTTTGTGATAAACCATAATCAGAAATTCCATAAACGATCCCGAAGTTGACTGCTTTTGCCTGGCGTCGCATATTAGGTGAAACGTCTTCTGCCTTTTCGATACCAAATACTCGCATCGCCGTACTGGCATGGATGTCCTGCCCTTCATTAAAAGCCTCTTGCAAATGTTTGTCACCAGAGATATCAGCTAAAACGCGTAGCTCAATTTGGGAATAGTCTGAAGAATAAATTAGCCAGTCTTTTCTTTTCGGTACAAAGGCCTGGCGAATTTTACGCCCTTCTTCCAGACGGATCGGAATATTCTGCAGATTAGGGTCAACCGAGCTCAAGCGCCCGGTCTGAGTCAAAGTCTGCAAATAACGCGTATGAATTTTCCCATCTTCTTGTATCATTTTAAGCAGACCTTCGACATAAGTCGATTGAATTTTAGCAATCTGGCGATAATCCAGAATATCAGCAACAATAGGTGCCTGATCTTTTAATTGTTCCAAAACATCGACCGCTGTGGAATAGCCTGTCTTAGTTTTCTTGATCACCGGCAACTGCATTTTTTCAAATAAGATAACACCTAATTGTTTAGGTGAATTAACATTAAATTTTTCTCCTGCCTGCTGGTAAATTTTCTCTTCAATTTCATTTAAGCGCTGGCCAAATTCGCCTTTCATTTCATTAAGCCGCTGGGCATCCACTGAGATTCCCGTCATTTCCATTTCTGCTAGGATCTCGGCTAAAGGAGCTTCCATTTTTTCATAAAGTTCAAGCTGATCTTTTTCTTCTAATTCTGCTTTTAATTTTTGAGCTAAAAAACGGATCGCTTTAATTTTATGCGCTAGATGAGCAAAAAAACTTTCGTCATCTGCCGGCAGACCTTTTTTTGCTCCTTTACCATAAACGGCCACATCAGATTGGATATCATAGTAATCATAATTGGCACAAATGCCGGCGATATCATCTGTATTGTCATTTGTATCTAATAAGTAAGCTGCAATCAAAACATCAAAATCAATTCCCTGAAGTAATCCGCTATAGCGATTCAATGCGATTTTTGTACTCTTACCATTATAGACTTGCTTGACTTTGGTTTCATCTGCCAGCCAGTTCTTAAAAAGCTCACTATCAAATACTTCAGTGGAATTGGAAACATAAATTTTTTGATCATTACCCCAGGCGACACCTACGATATCTTCTATATGATAGTTATCACCCAGCATCTCTACATATAAGGCCATATTATCAGTAAACATATTTTTTGATGGAGTTTTTACCACTTCAAAAATGATATCTTCAATATCGTCTTTTTCTTCAATATCTAATTTTTCCAAAAAAGAACGAAAATTCATTTCTTTATAAAAAGGAACTAATTTATCCAAGTCGGCTCCTTCATATTTCAAATCTTCTACCTTAATTTCAATTGGAGCCTGAGTATTGATAGTGGCTAATTTTTTAGAAAGCAAAGCCGTTTCTTTTTCTTTAACTAGATTTTCTTTCATCTTACTTTTTTTCATTCCACTGATATTTTCATAGATTCCCTCGACTGAGTCGTATTCTTTCAGTAATTTGATCGCAGTTTTTTCCCCGATTTTTGTCACACCGGGTATATTGTCTGATTTATCCCCTGCTAAACCCTTCATATCAATAATTTGTTCAGGACGCAAACCATCATATTTTTGAGCCAGGTGTTCAGGCGTATAATCTTCCAGGTCGCTGACTCCCTTAAGCGTAATGGCGACTTTCACATGGTCTGTCGTAAGTTGAGTCAGATCACGATCACCGGTCACGATCGTTACATCGAACTGCTTTTTATCTACCTGCTGGGCTAAGGTCCCGATAATATCATCAGCTTCATAATTAGCTAATTCATAAGACTGCATTCCAAGAGCTGTGATCAACTCGCGAATATATGGAAACTGTTCGTTTAATTCACTAGGTGTTTTAGCCCGGCCGCCCTTGTATTCTTCATACATTTCAGTTCTGAAAGTCGTCTTTCCTGCATCAAAAGCCACTAAAACATGAGTAGGTTTTTCTTTGGTCAAAATATTCTCAAACATCAAGTTAAAAGCATAAATGGCATTGGTATGTAGACCACTTGTATTTTTAAAACGTTCCAAAGAACCATGTAAAGCATAAAACGCACGGAAAGCTACACTATTGCCATCCACCAATAATAATTTATCTTTTGTCATGATCATACTCCTTATCGATTTCTCTTCTTTATTTTAACAAAGAATACCCTTGAAAGCGATCATTAACTTTTACTGAGATCGGCCAGTCTGCGGATGATATCCATTTAAAATATAAAAAAAGACACCCGCTTTTTTTTAGCTGATGTCCATAAGTTGATTTTCAATCAGTCACGTGAAAAAATTCGTAACAAGGATAAGAATAAATTGATAAAATCAAGATATAATTGTAGAGCCATAAAAGCTGCGATCCCTAAATTATCTTGTCCAACTGTAGCAAAGTACATATTGCGGATCTGCTGATTATCATAAGCCGTTAAGCCAACAAAAATCAAGACAGTGGCATAAGATAAAAAGTAATCCACACCTGAACTCTGCAAAAAGAGATTGATCAAAGTGGCAATGATCACTCCCCACAATAATCCGATGCCGGCTCGTCCGATCCCAGTTAGATCACGTTTAGTAAACACGCCATAAATTGACATACCGATAAAAGTAACCATAGCACTAACAAACGCTCTGCCTACAGTGGCTTGTGTATAAAATGACAGAGTCAATGATAATACTAAACCATTTAACAGAGAATAAACAATAAAACCAGCTAGAGTCAATGAGGGGTTTTTTTGTGCTTTAGCACTTAATAGAATGACTAGGCCGATCTCAACTAACCAGATCCCGGTCAACCCTAAGGGAAAACGACTTAAAAAATTTAGTGTCTGAGTCATAAAGATATTCATTGATAAATAAGCAGCTAGAGCACTGATCCCTATACCTAAGCCAAATATCCCATAAACTTTAGCATAAAACAGATTCAGTCCGCTAGTTTCTTCAATTACTTGATGATTGTTCATCTAATTCCTCCTCTGTAAATAAGGGTGGCTGTACCATGACCACCGCATCTAAAACTCTTTTACCTGCTTCATTCACCGCCTCAACGGATAATGTAACGAGTTCTTTGTGTTTGTCTACTTTGATCACTTCAAATAAAAAAGTTAAGGTTTCATAATGATAGACTGGTTCCACGAAATTTACTGATAAATTAACTACTTGTGAACCCGGTCCAGGAAAATGCTTAGAAATCGTGCTTGTCATTATACCAATCAGCAAAACAGGCGGTACGATCGGTTTTTTATAATTTGTCTTACGGGCATAATCATGTTGGACATAAAGCGGATTGGCATCATTGGTCAAACCCAAATATAACAATAAACGATCATCCTCGATCACTTCAGTCACTGACATGGTTTGTCCTTCTTCAATTTCATTGATCGTTTTCCCAAGTGCTTGTAATTTACCGATATCCAATCAAATTTTCCTCCTCAAAAATCATAAAACATTTCTTGTCGTATTTGACAGCAGCTGTTCATAACTGCGTTCAAACTTCTGTACATCGCCAGCTCCCATAAAGACGATCACAGCATCTTCAAAGTCCAGTAAAGGGGATAAATTATTTTCTTGCAAGACAGTTCCCCCTTTTCTTATTTTTGATCCTAGATCTTCTATTTTAACATTGCCTTTTTGTTCACGGGCTGAACCAAAAATATCACACAGAAAAACTTCATCAGCCAAATCCAAGGCTTGGGCAAATTCATCCATTAAGGCAATTGTCCGTGTAAAGGTATGCGGCTGAAAAACAGCAATAATTTTTTTATTAGGATATTTTTGTCGTGCACCATCGATCGTAGCCCAAATTTCTGCCGGATGATGGGCATAATCATCTACGATCGTCATGTCAGATACCAGCTTTTCACTGAAACGACGCTTAACACCTGGAAAAGTACTGATTTCCTGTGCCACTTTCTCCATATCAAAATCTTCCAGATGAGCAATCGCAATTACACCAAGAGCATTATTGATATTATGCTGACCATAAGCCGGCAAATCAAAGCGGCCAATAAATTCGTCATGGAAATAGACATCAAACATTGACCCCGTAGTTGTTCGCCGAATATTCTCTGCTCTAATATCGTCTGTTGCTCCTACACCATAGTAATAAATTGGAACGTCTGCTTTGATCTGACGCAGATAAGGATCATCTCCAAAAGCCAGGATTCCTTTTTGAACCTGACTGGCCATTGTCTGAAAGGCATCGAAGACATCATCAATACTCTTAAAATAATCAGGATGATCAAAATCAATATTAGTCATAATGGCATAATCCGGATAATAAGCTAAAAAATGCCGTTGATATTCACAAGCCTCGAAACCAAAGAATTCTGCATCTGGATGACCGTGACCTGTTCCATCGCCAATTAGATAACTCATCGGCGAAATACCACTAAAAACATGAGCTAAAAGCCCGGTTGTACTCGTTTTTCCGTGTGAACCTGTTACTGCGATACTGGTAAAGTTCTTAATATACTGTCCGATAAAATCATGATAGCGAATGACTTCTAAACCTAATTCATGAGCACGCAAGATTTCTTCATGACTATCAGGAAAAGCATTTCCGGCAATAATGGTCAAACCAGTTTTGATATTATCAGCACTAAAAGGAAATATAGGAATCTGTGCTTGTTCTAATCCTCTTTGGGTAAAAAAATACTTCTCTACATCTGAGCCTTGTACTTGTTCACCTTGCTCATGTAAAATCAAGGCCAAAGAACTCATACCTGAACCTTTGATGCCGACAAAATGATATATTTTATTTTTTTTATTCGTCACTTAATGATCCTCTTTTCTGGCAAAGCTTTATCTTCAATTCATTCAATTATAGTGAATAGTTACATTCTACTTGTTAGGATTATAACATTCACTTGAGTTGTCACGCAACTGATTAAAACTTATCTTAACATTACAGCAGTACTTATTTAATACAATCTCCGTACTCCGTTAAAGGATGACCACATTTAGCGCAGACATAACGTTTTAAGTCAATTTTTCTCTGACGATAAAAAACTTGTCCACAGCCTGAACATCGGTAGCTGTGAAACTTTTTGGAAGACGTAATTATCGGAGCATAGCGTAAACCGCCAGTTTGAGCCAAAAGTTGCTTAAAATCCCTATCTTTATGCTGATAGCCCTTGTGTTGTAAATGCAGATGATAGTGACATAATTCATGTTTAATAATACCAATCAGTGTTTCACGGCCACAAGCGACCATCTTAGGATTAAAGTCTAAATGATGGTCATACAGATGATAGCGGCCTCCTGTCGTTTTTAAACGACGATTAAAAACAGCCTGATGACAAAAAGGGCGATCAAAAAATTTTAATGATACTCTTTCAACCAGAACTTGTAATTCTTCTTCTGTCATTTGCCATCACGAGCTTTGACCATAGTCAGACTGATCCGGCCTTTCTTCAAATCAACCTGTTCGATCCAGACAGTAACCACATCTCCAACTGAAACAACATCTTTAGGTTCCTTTACAAATTTAGTACTTAACTTAGAAATATGCACTAAACCATCTTGTTTGACACCAATGTCCACAAAGGCACCAAAATCAATCACATTGCGGACTGTCCCTTTTAACTCCATCCCAACTCGTAAGTCTTCCATTGACAGAACATCCTTGCGTAAAAGCGGTGCCGGCATACTGTCGCGCATGTCACGTCCTGGCTGTACCAGAGCCTTGAGAATATCTGCTAGGGTCGCTTTGCCCACTTCCAGCTCATCAATCAGTTTTGCCTGGTCTAACTGACTCAGTGCCAGTTTTGTAATTGGCGTTCCTACGTCTTTTAAATCAAGACGCGCAATTGTTAGAATTTCTTGTGCAGCTGGATAACTTTCCGGGTGAATAGCCGTATTATCTAAAATATTATCAGCTCCAGGTATACGTAAAAAACCGATTGCCTGTTCGTAAGCTTTAGGCCCTAAGCGCGGAACTTTTTTTAATTGCGTTCGTTTACTAAAAGCTCCATTTTCTTCTCGATAAGTCACAATATTTTTTGCCGTTGTTTTATTCAAACCAGAAATATGCTGCAATAATTGCACACTGGCGGTATTAACATCTACTCCCACCTGGTTAACAGCCGTTTCAACGACAAAATCTAATTGTTCACTTAGCCTTTTCTGAGAAACATCATGTTGGTATTGACCCACACCTACTGCTTTAGGCTCAATTTTGACCAGCTCGGCCAAAGGATCTTGTAGCCTGCGGCCGATACTGATTGCCGAACGTTTTTCTACCGGCAGATCAGGAAATTCCTCGCGGGCAATAGCACTGGCCGAATAGACCGAAGCCCCTGCTTCATTGACCATGGCATAATAAACTTCTTGCGAGATTTTCTGTAACTGACTAGCCACAAATTGTTCAGATTCACGACTGGCTGTTCCATTACCGATAGCGACCATATCTACTTGATACTTCTCTACCAACTGACAGAAAATCGGTCCTGCCTCTTTTCTTTTTTCTGTTGAAGCAGGCTTATGCGGATAGATTACTTGAATTGCCAGCAGCTTGCCTGTGGCATCGATCACCGCTAACTTGCATCCTGTTCGATAAGCCGGATCAAAACCCAAAACGACTTTGCCTTTTAAAGGGGATTGTAATAAAAGATTACGAAGATTTTCGCCAAAAATAGCAATTGCCTGTTCATCAGCACTTGCAGTTAATTCATTACGGATCTCTCTTTCAATTGCCGGTCCGATAAAACGTTTATAAGCATCCTGATAAGCTTCTACAATAAAGCTAGCAGCTGTGGATGATTCATCTTTAACAAGCTGACGATGCAAGTACGCAAAGATTTTTTCTTCATCAACCATCAAGCTTATTTTTAAAACACCTTCTTTTTCGCCCCGATTACAGGCCAGTGTTCGGTGTGATACCATTTTTTTCAAAGGCTCACTAAAGGAATAGTACATTTCATAGACGCCTTTTTCATCCAGACTGTCATCTTTTACTTCACTCTCAAAACGTCCCTTGTTCAAAGTAAAGTTACGGATCCAAGTCCGAAACTTTGCTTCATCACTCACTTTTTCTGCCAGAATCTCATGTACACCGGCTAAAACCTCATCTACTGAAGCAACTTTTTCATTAATAAAATCATGTGCTTTAGCAGCTACATCTTCATGAGGAAAAGTAAACAGCCAATTACTTAATGGTTCTAAACCATTTTCTTTAGCAATTGTTGCTTTTGTACGTCTTTTTTGCTTATAAGGTCGATAAAGATCTTCAAGCTGCTGCATTTTATCAGCTTTTAAAATGGCTTTTTCTAACTCAGGAGTAAGTTTTTCCTGCTCATCGATCAAGCGAATAATTTCTTCTTTGCGCTTCTTTAAATTTTCCAGATATTGATAACGCTCTTCAATTTCTCTGATTTGTACTTCATCAAGTCCATTCGTTCGTTCTTTACGATAACGAGCAATAAATGGAACAGTGTTCCCTTCATTTAATAAGGCCAGGACCGTCTCCATTTGTTTGGGACGATACTGGGTCAATTCTTGTTGTAAAAGTTGAACTAACTCTTTTTGTATTTCCTGTGCCATTTGAACACACCTTTCATTTCAAATACACCCTATTCTACCATAAAAAAGAAAACAAATTTCATTGATTTATTGTCTTTCTGAGTTTTGCTGGAATTAATCTAAACAGTTTTTTAACACTTACAGAAAAAAACTGTAAATAGTCATGATCTGATAAAAAAATATAGTCTGATCATTCGCTCTGTTTCTAATATTAATTAATTTATTTTGACCTTTTAAAAATCGGAGCTTTCTTCTTGCTGATTTTTATCAGGATCAAAAATAATTGGAGACAGACAGTAATAGTTTATGTGCACGTTGCCAGCTTTCCACCCTCCAGTGAATTGCAAAACCATCTTTAAAAGCAAAAGCAGCATCAATCAAGACCAAGCCGATATGCCAAATATGAGTTGGCATAAATGATTTACCTCTTTGCTTTTAACCTGATTACTGAATATATCAGTAGTTGTTGTAAATATTGCATTTGATCTCATAAAATAAACATTTACAAAAAATAACCAAAAAATCAAATAAACTGATAAAAGTCAAAACTTTCATCAGTTTATTGAAGTTAATCATTAAATCAACAGTAGACAGTGATTATACTCATCTCAAATTTTTATTTTTTTACTGTCAGACAATTGGCGTCTGAGCTTTTAATGTCCATTTCTGATTGTCAGATCCAGTTTCTTTTTGTAATATCAGCTGTGCATTCACACCATTACTTGAAGGCGTAATATACAAATCTGTTGCTTTTAGGCGGATCTTATATTTTTTCTTTACATCATCTCTAATAAACTCCCAGCGTTGCGGTTTTGTAGCATCTAATGGTGCCTGAAAGAGTGCTATACCTTCTTGTGGTTCTGCCAGAGACTGAAAAGATTTTTGCGTGTAAAGATTCTTTAAGATAAATTCTTGCTCAGCTAAGCGAATAAACTGCCAGGTGGTACATTCCCAATTTTCCGGTGTATATTGAATGATCCGATTGCCGTCTTTGATCCCTGCATTATAGGGGCGAATGACTTTTTTTGTCGCAACATTTTGAATCATATAAGCATTTGCTGTACCAGTTTTACGCTGATAATTTTTAAAAAAACGTGGTCCTAGAACAACTGTTAAAGCTGAAACAATACCTAAATCAGCTAACAAAATTTTACTAGTGTTCTTCATATTTTTTGTCCTTTCAACTTGTCTGATAAAGATCAGCCTTTTAAAAAGGGCTGACAGACCTTCATACAATAATCCCAGATTTGTTTTTGACCGCTTTTTGAATACCACTTGCCTTCAATATCTTTTTCTTTCTTATCGCCGTAAAATTTCCCGGAAATACCTTCGACTGCGGGTGAAGTGATCATATACAGACCTGTTTCTGCTGCTTCAGGAATAGTCGATGAATATTGTTTATATTGATCCATCAGTTTTTTCATTTCAGGAATTTGTCCGGAAACTCTTTGCAAACCTGTGTCCAGAGCCGTTCCCGGTTCTACCGAGTTCACCGTGATATTGTTAACGCCTTTTTCCTTTAATTGTTTGTCAAATTCACGCATCAGCCACCAGACATAAAGTTTTGAAAGTCCATAAGCTTTACCAAAATCATAATGATTTTCAAGTTCTACATCGTCTAATAAGGGTTCTCCACCTTGCTGATAACTTTCTGAAGACTGAGTCACGATCCTTGCAGAATCACTTTTTTCAAGTAAAGGAAGCAGTAACTTGGTAAGTAAAAATGGCGCCAGCATGTTAATAGCAAAGGTCTTTTCATGACCTTCTTCAGTTACTTCTCTTTCAATTCCAAATTGACCTCCGGCATTGTTGTAAAGAACGTCTAAATGGTCAACCTTGTGTTTTACCTCTTGAGCAAATCTGGCAACTTCAGACATCAATGAAAAATCTGCAGTCAGCATGGTTACATCATTATTTCCGGTGGCGATGATCTCATCGTAAACTTCTTTGGTTCTTGCTACGTTTCTTCCATGGATAATTAACTGATAGTCCTCTTTTGCCAGTGTTAAAGCTGTTTCTTTACCAATTCCGCTTGACGCGCCAGTGATCAAAATAATTTTTTTACTCATTTGATAACATCCTTTCAAGATTTTTTTTATAAATGAACCGACAATTTTTGAATTTACCTGCTGAATTTTTTTACTTACTGTTAGCTGCTCTTTCCTGCAATAATTTTATACTTGTACTTTTAGGTTAAAAAAGGGGCACATATTTCCATACAGTAATCCCATAATTGTTGTTCTTTTTCAGGCGTATATTGCTTAGTTACTGGTTCTTCAAATTCTTTTTTGTTATTAAAGAATTTTCCTGTAAGACCTTTTACTTCATCCGAAGAGGCCAAATAAATATTGGTGACAGCTCCTTTTTCAGGCGCCGGCATTAAATGTAAAGCGACTTTATAAACTAAATTATTGAAAAATCCATTATCACTGTCCTGACCAAAGTTAGTAGCAACAGCCCCGGGATGAGAACAATTGACAGTTACATTCTTCACACCCTGTTTTTGTAATTCAGCTGCTAAATGTTGAGAATTCCAGATCACAAACAATTTAGAAATACCGTAACGTTTCTGACCGGAAGGCTCTTTTTTTAAATTCAGATCACTCATATCTGGTTTGGCTTGACGATGAGTTGCCGAGGACATATTAATGATCCGTCCGTCAGAACTTTTTTCTATCCAAGGCAGCAACAGCTGATTTAATAAAAATGGAGCAATCACATTCAACGACATCGTCTGTTCGATACCTTCTCTGGTTTCACGCCATGGATCGTCTAGGACAGCCCCGGCATTATTGATCAATACATCAAGATGATCATACTTTTGTTTAAATTGTTCAGCCATATTTTTGACCGACTGCAGTGAGAATAAATCTGCGATCAGGTATTCAACTTGAGCTTTTGGTGCCTGCTGCTGAATTTCTTGCACAGTTTTTTGTGCTTTAGCTTCGTTACGACCATGGACGATCAAGTGATTTCCTTTTTTGGCTAATTCAGTAGCTGTAATTTTACCAATCCCGTCCGTAGCTCCTGTAACTAAAATTATTTTGTTTTGCATAAATTGCCCTCCTTTAATAAATGAACAGTTAGTTTTAAAATAAAAATATAAAGACTATTTCTTGATCAGTTTTATCATCCTTTTATTGAATTGATCCAGCTTTTTCTGTATTCGTATCTGATCCCCTTTCTAAAGCCAAAGTTGGCAAACAGTTAAAAATATCGCTAAAGCATCATTGATTCTTTGATTTAAATTATAGCTGCTTTTTCATAGTTTTATAATAACTAATTAGTCAGTTAATGTCAAATGAGAAAATCCAGCTGTTTACTTGAAAACAAATAGACAGCTTTATTTCTCTTGATCAGCCAAAATCAGATAACAGCAAGTTTAACTATGTTAAAAATCAGGCTGCCAGGCCCCTTTTAAATTCTGATATTCAATATCTTGAACAATTCCCTTTTTATCAAAAACAACTCCATGGACCGAGCCGCCGAAAACAGCACCGCCATCAATGCCGATTTTATTGTCAGATCGCCAGAGATCCGTAGTTTGCATGTCTCCATAAAGCATAGGCGTAATCGTATGGCCAAAAACAATGGTCTTACCTGTATTGTTTTTACCTCGATGAAATGGCTCGCGAATCCAGATAAAATCAGCATCACGCGTCTTTTTCCAGTCTCTTTTGTTCAAATCTACTCCAGCATGAACAAACACATACTTGTCCCATTCGAAATATAAGGGACGCTTCGTTAAAAAATCAACAAGATCTGCATAATAAGAGCGGATAGTCAAAGCAATTTCACTAGCAGAATATTCCTCACAACATCCTCTAAAAAGCAGACTTTCCAGCGTTTCTTTCCCACCATTTTGTAAATAAGCATCATAATTTTCGACAGGCTCAACTAAAAACTGTAACAGATATTCTTCGTGATTGCCGCGTAAATAAATCGCATTTTTTTCTTCAACTAATTTTTTACCTAATAAAAAGCATTCTTTACTATTTTGACCACGATCATTTAAATCCCCGATCAAAACCAGTTGATGCAGATTTTGATCATAATGTTTTAATAACTTTTTGAATAAATTGATTTCTCCATGAATATCACTGATGACATAAACATAAGGTTGCAAAACATAGCCCTCCTTATCAGTAGTTATTCCTCAGATACAACAAAATAATTCCCATCTGAATCGACAAAATTAAAAATCAGTCCCTCTTCCATTTGAAGCAATTCACCTAATTGAATAGGTAAAGACTGCATTTTCTGATACAGATCAATAATTTCTTGACTAAAAAACATGATTTGTGGCGGCATTGTATCAACTTCTGGTGTTTGTTCTTCAACAAAATTGCGATCATAAATAATCAGATGTAAGGCCGCATTTTCATCCGGAGCAATTTCTGCAATAGTTGTTCCATCCATTTCTTTTTCATCTAAGACAACAAAATCTAACATTTGCCAGAATTCTACCGTTTGTTGAACATTTTCTACAAATAATGGAATTTGAATTTTATTTGAAAACATAATTACCTCTTTTTCTATTCATCTCGGTTAAAGTTTAAAGTGATCCCTTTTTCATCGGTAATAATTTCAGTTACTTCATAAGTCAGTCGTGTCACTAAATCAAATAAAGGCGCTAATAATTCGTCAGATTCAGCTTGAGTTATATCTTCTTTTTTTGTTATTTTGCGATCGGCGATATGATTGACTTGCCCCATAGCCCCACGAATAATAAATTGAGGCAGAACGATTTCAAAATCTAAATGGGCACCAATAATGCTATTTTCTGCAGGATAATTTTCAGTGGGTGGATCTAAAGGTGAAAAGCCCGCATTTAATTGCGTTTGCAGTTTGTCTTCACTTTTTTTCTTCATGTCAAAATGATAAGCTTCTACAACAGCTTTTTGTCTGCGTATGTTCAATCCATTCAGCTCCTTATATTTTACATATTTTCTAAATAATCAAGCGCATCAGTCAATGTTTTTACTGGTACGATCTTCATTTTAGAATCGATCTGACGGGCTGTCTGTTTGGCTTCCTGATAGTTTGATAGCGCCTTTGGATCGATCTTTTTTTCAGCAGCACTTAATTTATTAT
Organism: Tetragenococcus sp.; assembly: GCA_035300805.1. Lineage (GTDB taxonomy): Bacteria > Bacillota > Bacilli > Lactobacillales > Enterococcaceae > Tetragenococcus. The sequence continues at coordinate 15,814 of DATGVB010000188.1, forward strand.
CAGGAGCAAAGAAAATCTCTACTCCCTTTTTATCAGCGCTCACTACTTTTTTATCAATACCGCCGATCCGTCCTATCGCCCCCTTATCGTCGATCGTGCCTGTTCCGGCTATTTTTTTACCTTGGGTTAAATTTCCTTTTGTCAGCTGGTCATAAATTTCTAAAGTAAACATTAAACCCGCGGAAGGTCCGCCGATATTGTCAGTTTTAAATTCAATTTTATCTTTAGATTCTACTTCCGTGTGATCAACTAAAGTTATTCCGATCCCTGCTTTATTTGTCTTTGGCAGTTTGATCAGTTCACCATTTACTGTTTTTTCCTTACTATCCTGCAGTACTGTAATATTCACTTCATCATCAATATTTTTTGCCTGTACATAATTCATAAAAGCTTGATTGTTTTTAAATGAGTGACCATCAACAGCTGTAACTGTATCGCCGATATTGATTTTATTTTTAAAATTCGAGTCTGCTAAAATACTCATCACATAAACTCCCTCATAAGAAAATTTATAAGGTCGATCGGCTAACTTTAGTGCTTGTGAAATCGCCGCATTTTGTGAAGATTTCATATAATAATTTTGCATTTGCTCATATTCTTTACTGTCAGCACCAGCCAGAAACTCTTCTTTAGTCATCAAATCTTCATAAGAAGAGATTTTAGCCTTTAAAGCAGTAACTAATGAAGCTTGTTGTACTCCAACTGAAGTTAAAGAAAACGAACCTGCTTCATCTGTCGTTTTCTGATTAACAGTGATCACATCACTTAAATCGATTGTTGAACCGGGTTTTTCAATATAATAGGGTAAAGGTAAAAAAACACTCGCAAAAATAACGAGTGTTAAAAGAAGGAGCGAAAACCACTTTTTTGAAAATTTATTTTTCATCCAGTTCACGCTTTTCTAAAATCGCTTGATATACATTATCTGGCAGATACTTGCGCACATCACCATCAAATAACAGGACTTCTTTCAACAAACTTGAACTGATATGGCTGTATTCAGGGGCTGCCATGAAAAAAACCGTTTCAATATCAGCACAAAGATGCCTGTTCATGGTCATAATTTCTTTTTCATATTCAAAGTCATTAATATTTCGGATGCCGCGGAGCAAATAATGGGCTTTTTCTTTACGTGCAGTTTCAACCGTCAGTTCCGTTTCTTGGGAAATTACACGTACATTTGAAAAAGGCGCTACTGCTTCTTTTACCAGACGAAATTTTTCTTCAGTCGTAAAAAAATTTTTCTTAGCTGTATTGACAAAAACCCCCACAATCAGCTCATCAAAAAGATCCGCACCTCTTTTGATCGTATCTAAATGCCCCATCGTTAAAGGATCGAAACTTCCGGGAAATAA
>DATGVB010000189.1:0-12406 GCA_035300805.1 Tetragenococcus sp.
CTAAGAAGTGTTTTGCAGACTTCTTATGCCAAAGACAGTACGATGAGTGATTTCGGGAAACACGTGATCCCGGCTTATTTGAGTAGTGGTGAAAATGTGATCGCCTATCGCTTTAAAGGCTACTGGAAAGATGTGGGGACAATCGATTCTTTATGGGAAGCCAATATGGAATTTTTAGACCCGGAAATGAGTCTGAATATTCGTGATAAAGCTTGGCGTATCTATTCGAAAAATCGTATTTCACCACCGCATTTTATCACTGAAACTGGCTCAGCTAAAGACTCGCTGATTTCTGATGGCTGCTATATTGCCGGTGATATTCGTCACAGTATTCTGTCAGAAGATGTGAAGGTCAAAGAAGGTGCCAGAATTTCTGACAGTGTGGTCATGTCAGGCGCAACAGTTGGTAAAAATGTGATGATCAAGCGGGCAATCATTGGTGAAAATGCGATTATCGGGGATAATGCCGAAATTGACGGTACACAGGAAATCCAAGTGATTGGTTACAATGAAGTGATTGGAGTGAAAGTGGATGAAGACTAACAAAATGTGTGCATTGATGGGAAATTTTCACCGCTATGATGCACTATTGCCCTTAACTGAAAATCGTCCCTTGGCTACTTTGCCTTTTGACAGCAAGTATCGGCTGATTGATTTTAACTTATCAAATATTGCCAATGCGAATATCCGAACTTTGTTTATGGTATTTAATGAAGGGGAGACTCGTTCAGTCTTTGATCACTTAGGCGGCGGTAAGGAATGGAATTTAGATGGTATTCAGAATCGCTTTTTTGTGCATATTTACCAGGATTTTATTCGTAAGGAGGATAATAATAAACATTATTATGATATTGTGATCGATTATCTGAGAAAGTCAAAATCTGAATATGCGGTTTATATGGGAACGAAGATCTTATGTAATCTTGATTTAAGAGCAGTCTTGAATATCCATCAAATTTCGGGTAAGGAAATGACTGTTGTCTATAAGAAAATTAAGCCGGAAAAGACCTATCAGGATGATATTTTATTAACGTTGAGTGATGAACATACGATACTTGATAAGACCTTTGCCAAAGATATGAATGCGAGTGATTTAGTTAATCTGAGTACCGACATCTTTATTATTAAAACACAACGACTGATCGATTTACTGCTGGAAAAACAAGCCAATGATGTGATGGGAAATGTAGAAAGCTTCTTGCGTGAGAAAATTGGTTCAGATACCAATGCTTTTGAATATACGGGTTATCTGAATAATATTTTTGATGTGAAATCTTATTATGATGCGAATATGGATATGCTTGATGGGAAAAAATTCAATTCTCTGATGTATTCGCAGCAAAAAATTTATACAAAAATAAAAAATGAAGTTCCGACATTTTATTCGGATACTTCAATTGTCAATAATAGTCAATTTGCTACAGGCTGTATGGTCTCAGGGAGAGTGGAACGTTCCTTAATTGGTCGTGGAACGACAGTCAACGAAGGAGCAGAAGTTTTTGATTCACTGATTTTACCTAGCTGTAGGATCGATCCAAGTGCTACGATACGTTGTGCGATTTTAGACAAGAATGTAATTGTCGATGAAGGTGTCCGTATCGAAGGAACGGCTGAAAGCCCGCTAGTGGTGAAAAAAGGACAACATGTGACCAAAGATTTGATTGGAGGCAGAGCATGAGACTTCTTTTTACAGCAGCAGAATGTGCTCCTTTTTTTAAAACAGGCGGACTGGGCGATGTGGCCGGTGCCCTGCCTAAAGAACTTGCCCGTAGTGGAGTAGAAACGGTGGTTGTACTGCCCTATTTTACTAAGATTTCAGCTGCTTATCAAAGTCAGCTGGAAGACTTGTTTCATTTTGAAGTGGCCGTTGGCTGGCGCAGACAGTACTGTGGCGTAAAACGTTTAAAAACAGATCTAGTCACTTACTATTTTATTGATAATAGGTATTATTTTGATCGTGAGAAACTTTATGGTTACTATGATGACGGCGAGCGTTTTGTTTTCTTTCAAATGGCAGTCATCGAGTTACTGGAAAAAATTGATTTTATTCCTGATGTTTTACATGTCAATGACTATCATACGGCTTTTATTCCAGTTTTACTAAAAGAAAAGTATCATTGGATCAGTGCTTATCGTAGTATTCGTACAGTCTTGACGATCCATAATATCGAATTTCAAGGTCAGTATAGCCGCTCTGTTTTACCCGATCTTTTTGGTATGGGAACTGAGCGCTATGATGATGGAACTTTGCGTTTAGGGGATGCTTTGAATTTTATGAAAGGCGGTATTCTCTATGCTGATCGGGTAACAACTGTTAGTCCTTCTTATGCTCAAGAAATTCAGACAAGTGAATTCGGCTGTGGTTTAGACCCTATCTTACGGATGGAAAGTGGTAAACTGCAGGGGATTTTAAATGGGATCGATTATGAAACCAATGATCCAAAAACGGATCCGGCCCTAAAATATTCATATTCGGTAGATAATTTAACGGGAAAGGCTAAAAACAAAGCGGCACTACAAGAAGAGTTAGGTCTAGAGCAAGATCCTGATGTGCCTTTACTAGCTGTTGTCAGTCGCTTGACCTATCAGAAAGGTTTTCATTTAGTTTTAGCAGAACTGAACAATCTGCTGCAAATGGATGTTCAGTTTGTCTTACTGGGGACTGGGGATCCCGACTTTGAAAGAAGTTTTAGTGAAATCGGTCAGCGCTTTAATGAAAAATGTGCAATTTGTATTGATTTTGATGTAAAGCTGGCTCAAAGGATCTATGCTTCAGCTGATATGTTCCTGATGCCCTCTGCTTTTGAGCCTTGTGGTTTATCACAGATGATTTCGATGCGCTACGGCACGTTGCCGATCGTCCATGAGATCGGCGGATTGAAAGATACAGTCACTCCTTTTAATCCAGTAAAAGGACAAGGAACTGGCTTTGGTTTTCAGGAATTTACTTCTTATCAACTGATGGAATGCTTGAAAAAAGCTATTGAACTTTATCATGATTCGCCGGTCACCTGGCAGAATATGATCCATCAGGCGATGATCGAAGATTTTAGCTGGAATAACAGCTGCAGCAAATATCTTGATTTATACCGTAGTATCGATACAATATAAGATGGAGTTTAATAAACTTTTAAGCTGGACATTGGATTGTCAATGCGCCAGCTTGTTTTTTTAAAACGTGATTACAGTCACATAAAGGTAGTGATAAAATGATAAAAGAAGAGATTAAAGAAGATTTGAGAAGACGTTTAAGAGAAAATTATGCTTTGGAATTAGAGGATGTGGGTCCAGTTGAATTGTTTTATGCTTTGGGTGGACTTGTCAAAGCTCTTTCAAATAATACTTGGCGTAAAACCTGGAAAAATTATCTGACGGAAGAGCAAAAACAAGTTTATTATTTTTCAATTGAATTTTTACCTGGCAAGTTATTAAAAAGTAACTTGTTAAATCTGGGAATTTTGACTGAGGTACGGGCGGCTCTAGCTGATATCGACGTAGAATTGGATGACTTAGTTGAAGTGGAAAAAGATATGGCATTAGGCAATGGTGGTCTAGGGCGTCTGGCTTCTTGTTTTATGGATTCGATTGCTTCTTGTGGTCTGGCGGGCAATGGGAATGGGATCCGCTATGATTATGGTCTATTTAAGCAAAAGTTTGTCGATGGTTATCAAGTCGAGCTGCCGGATGAGTGGTTAAAACGTGGGAATGTCTGGGAGATCCGGCGTGAAAGTAAGTCTTGTGACGTACGACTTTTTGGTAATGTTTATATGCAAAGAGAAGCAGATGGACGTTTGAAACCTGTCTATGAAAATGAAACGATTGTCACAGCTGTTCCTTATGATACGGGCATGATCGGTTACCAGAATGGAATCGTCAATACTATGCGTCTGTGGAGTGTTGAGATCCCGGCTTCAGAAGAAGGAAAATATAAGAGTATTGAAGAAAGACGGGCCATTGAGGATCTGACAGCAGTTTTATATCCTGATGATTCCAATGAAAATGGTCGTCTTGTTCGTCTGGCACAAGAGTACTTCTTTGTTTCGGCGGGTTTACAAAGTATTGTCCGCTATTATAAAAAATTAAACTTGCCCTGGCATGCTTTTAGTTCTAAAATTGCGGTTCATATCAATGATACCCATCCAGCTATGTGTGTACCGGAACTGATGCGGATCCTGATGGATGAATATGATTTGAACTGGGAATTTGCCTGGGATATCACGGTCAAGGTGATGAGTTATACCAATCATACTATTATGGCTGAGGCTTTGGAAAAGTGGCCCATTTACCTGATGAAACAAGTAACACCAAGAATCTATCAGATCATTGAAGAAATTGACCGGCGTTATGTGATGTCTATGCAGGGACTTCATCCCCAAGATTTAATTCAAAGAACACGAATTATTCAAAATGACCAGGTTTATATGGCTCATTTGGCGATTATTGGCAGTCACAGCACGAATGGAGTGGCTAAGCTTCACTCAGATTTATTAAAATCTGTTGTTTTGCATGATTTTTATTTGATTTATCCGGAACGTTTTAATAATAAAACCAACGGAATCGCTGAACGTCGCTGGATGCAGCTGGCCAACGAACCTTTATCAGAAGTGGTGGATGGTCTGATCTCTGGTACTTGGCGTAAAGACCCGCAAAATCTTAAGTTATTATTGAATTATACCGATGATGATCACGCTTTGGCTGAAATTCAAGCTGCAAAAATGGTAAAAAAACGCCAATTAGCAGCTTATATTAAAGAAAACACTGGAATAGAAGTTTCGCCAGATGCGATTTTTGATGTGCAGATCAAACGGCTGCATGCTTATAAGCGGCAGTTGTTAAATCTGCTGCATATTTTAAAACTTTATTTTGAATTAAAAGATGATCCGAATTTGCCTATTACGCCTAGAGTTTTTATTTTTGCTGCCAAGGCGGCTCCAAGCTATAACTATGCGAAATCAATTATTAAAGCTATTAATGAAACAGCTGAGCTGATCAATAATGATCAGACTATTCAAGGTAAGATCAAGATCGTCTTTTTATCCAACTATAATGTTTCTTTGGCTGAAAAGATCATTCCTGCGGCAGATGTGAGTGAACAGATTTCTTTAGCCTCAAAAGAAGCTTCGGGTACCAGCAATATGAAACTGATGTTAAACGGGGCTGTGACCGTTGCAACACTGGATGGAGCCAATGTTGAAATTCGTGATGCAGTCGGCGATGATAATATTTATATTTTTGGTCTTACGGAAAAAGAAGTCTACGATTATTATGAAAAACAGGATTATTCTTCACAGAAAATCTATGATGCAGACCCCGTTCTGCAAAGAATTTTAAATGCTTTTATTGATGGGACGATCCCCAATATTGAATTTGAAGGTCGAGAAATTTTTGATTCATTAGTACACTATAACGATGAATATTTCTTATTACGCGATTTTTCCGATTATTGTCGGGTACAAGAACAAATCGATCACGATTACAAAGAACAAAAATTATGGTTGAAAAAGAGTTTGATAAATATTGCCAATGCGGGTGAATTCACAGCTGATAAAACGGTTCGTGAGTATGCCCAGGATATTTGGCAGATTGAACCGATTTTTGTCCATACAGAAAAAGAAGGTACGACAAATGGCTATGGTAAGATTTGATCCTTGGAAAAGTAAATACAAAAGACCTTTTGGCGCTGTCGCTGTAGATGAATTCGCTCATTTTTGCCTTGAAGTTATTGATCCGGCAGTAAAAAAAGTCTGTCTGGTCATGCATAAGGATTTCGCAGCAGAACAAGTCTACAAGATGACGGACCAGGGGGATGGTGTTTTTACTTGTGATTATTTCTTTAATCAGGGAATTGGTTTGTATTTCTATCATTTTGAGATCCAGACAGAGACCCAGACAGAGTATTTTGGTAAGACGGCTATAGGAGGACCTGGGAAACTTTGTGCACAGCAGGCAGATGTCTGGGATTATCAAGTGACTTGCTGTCAAAAAGGAGATCAGGCGCCAGATTGGTATCGTGAAGGGATTTTTTATCAGATTTTTCCGGATCGTTTTGCTAACGGTAATGAAGATGGTCATATCAATTCTCCTAAGAAAAATTCTTTCTTGTATGCAACGCAAGAAGATGAGCCTTTATACATTAAAGATGACAAAGGCGAGATTCTCCGCTGGGATTTCTTTGGTGGTAATTTTAAAGGGATCCAGGCTAAAATTCCTTATTTAAAAGAACTGGGTATTAACTGTCTTTATTTAAATCCGATTTTTACAGCTAATAGTAACCATCGTTATGATACTGCTGATTATTTTACGGTGGATCCAGTTTTAGGAACAGAAACTGATTTTCGTCATTTGTTGGAGGAGCTGCACAAAAATGACATGCACCTCATTTTAGATGGAGTTTTCAGTCATGTGGGGCGCCATAGTCGATATTTTAATATTGATCAGGCTTACGGTAGATATACTGGTGCTTATAATGATTCAAAGAGTCCTTATTATTCCTGGTTTACCTTTAAGGACTATCCGGATGACTATAGTTCATGGTGGGGGATCAAGGACCTGCCAGAAGTTAACAAAGACGATCCGAATTATCAGCAGTTTATTTATGGTAGAAAAGATAGTGTATTAAGTAAATGGAATCAACTGGGCGTAGATGGCTGGCGTTTGGATGTAGCAGATGAACTGCCGGATGATTTCATTAAAGGAATCCGTGCAAATTTAGCTGAGTTTCCTGATCGGATCCTTTTAGGAGAAGTCTGGGAAGATGCATCGAACAAAATCTCTTATCAGAAGCGCCGTAACTATATTTTAGGATCACATTTACAAGGAGTGATGAATTATCCTTTACGCACTAGCGTCTTGAATTTATTGAATGAGAAAAAATCTCCGCAAGATGTCGCTCATTTTTTGATGACTTTATATGAAAACTATCCTCATGATATTTTTTATAATAATCTTAATAATATTGGGACACATGATACTGAAAGGATCTTTAGCCAGTTAGGTCGCCATATTCAAAAGCTGGATCTGGCTTTTGCCATGCTTTTTGTCTTTCCCGGAGTTCCTTGTCTTTATTATGGTGATGAGGCAGGTCTTACCGGTGGCAAAGATCCCGAAAATCGCAAATTCTTTCCCTGGCATTCGATCAATGAAAATATTTATGATAACTGCAAGAAATGGATTCAATTTCGTAATGGAAATGAAGTCTTAAAAGATGGGAAACTGTCTTTCTTTTATACAGCTCATTTATTTGGCATCTTACGTTATAATGAAAATGATTATGTTGCACTTTTACTCAACCCGACGAATTACCCTGCTACTTGTAATGGGGATCTTCATTATATGTGTGATGAGACGCCTATGCTGGATGAAATACGGCAGCGCATGTCAGATCGTACTTTAAAAGAAAACAGCTATCTTTTAGTCACTAGTGAACAAAAACGTAAGAGTATCGAGCTTTACCAATCTTTAAAGCAATAACTATATATTTGAAATGAGCTCAGGCTGATGGCAGCTTTGGCTCATTTTTTAAAGTGGTAGAATGAGTGTGCTAAATCGCATAAAAAAAGCAACGATCGGCAATTGGCTGTATGAGATTATCTATTGTTTGTTGTGGCTTTTCTTTAGCCGGCTATGTTATCATGAAATAAAACTAGAGTAAAAGGGATGGACTTCATGGAAAATATTAATGATATTAAACGTAAATACGCACGCTTTCCGGCTTTCACTGATGAAGAAGGGGTGAAGTTACATTCTGACAAAACAGATTCGTCTTTTTCAAAGGATGAAGACTGGATTTTAACTGACATAGATGAAGATTCGATCGAAAAAAGATCATTGCCAGATGTCAAAGCAGCAGATCACTCAACGCGCAAAAACGTAAAGAATTCTGATGAGATGCAGCAAAAAGAATTGCAGGATCATCGTGATCATCTGCCGGATTATAATCACAAGTCAGTTACTAAGTCTAAGGAAATGGCAGGCCATTCTTATTTTGTGCCAAAATATGTGCCGGCTTCCGTAATTCCGGATAAAAAAGAAAAAGTTTCTGAACGAGAACTTTTTCGTTCTATGCATAAAAATCAGGAAGACTATCTGGTTTTTGATACGAAATCTGCAGATTTTCAAGAAAAGGATAAATCTCTTGTGCATAAATTCCGCTAAGTATTGACAAAGTTTTTCACATTGTTATAATAAACTTTGTTAATTAGCGGATGTGTTGGAATTGGCAGACAAGCAAGACTAAGGATCTTGTGAACAGTATTGTTCGTGCGGGTTCAAGTCCCGCCATCCGCATATAAGCAGGCTTCTAACAGTAGTTTTTTCTACTGTTTTTTATTTTGATAAAATTAGTTACTAGTAGATAAGAATAGTGTATGATAAAAAGAAAAAGTTTTTGAAAAGAGGGAGAACCGATGAAGGATTTTGCAAAATCGAATAAATTAGAGGGCGTCAGTTATGATGTACGCGGGCCAGTAGTTGAAGAGGCCGACCGCATGCAAGAAGAAGGGATCAGCATTTTGAAATTAAATACCGGTAATCCCGCGACTTTTGGTTTTGAGGCTCCTAATGAAGTCATTCGCGATTTGATCATGAACGTCCGTAATTCAGAAGGTTATTCTGATTCAAAGGGAATTTTTTCAGCTCGCAAAGCAATCGAGCAGTATTGTCAGCTGCAGCAATTTCCTGAGGTATCGATCAACGATATCTATACTGGTAATGGCGTTAGTGAACTGATCACCATGTCCATGCAAGGTTTGTGTAATAATGGCGATGAAATCTTAGTTCCGATGCCGGACTATCCCTTATGGACGGCTTCGATCTCACTAGCCGGCGGGAAAGCTGTGCATTATATTTGTGACGAAGAAAGTGAGTGGAATCCCGACTTAGCAGATATCCGCTCAAAAATAACGACAAAAACAAAGGGAATTGTTTTGATCAATCCCAATAATCCGACGGGTGCTGTCTATCCCAAAGAAATTCTCGAAGGGATCGTTAAAATTGCTCGTGAATTTGATTTGATCATATTTTCTGATGAAATTTATGACCGTTTATTGATGGACGACTATACTCATCTTCCCATTGCAACTTTAGCACCTGATCGTCCAGTGATCACTTTTGGCGGCTTATCCAAATCACATCGTGTTGCTGGCTTTCGGGTCGGCTGGATGGTGATCAGCGGGGATAAAAAACATATTAAGGGATATATAGAAGGTTTGAATATGCTGTCTTCCATGCGTCTTTGTTCCAATGTGTTATCTCAGCAGATTATCCAGACCGCTTTGGGTGGCTATCAAAGTTCAGATGAACTTTTACTTCCAGGCGGACGAATTTACGAACAGCGTGAATATATTTATCAGGCAATTAATGAGATCCCGGGACTTTCAGCAGTCAAACCTAAAGCCGCTTTTTATATGTTTCCAAAAATTGACACTAAGAAATTTAATATTAAAGATGATGAAAAATTTGTGCTTGATTTCTTACATGAATATCATGTTTTAATGGTACATGGTGGTGGTTTTAACTGGCAAGAACCCGATCATTTCAGAATCGTTTATCTACCTAATCTGGAAGATTTAAAAACCGTTACAACAGACTTGCAGGAATTTTTAGCAAGTTATCAGCAAAAGTAAACAAAACTCCTAGCGACCTTTTAAATAAAGACTGCTAGGAGTTGATTTTTAATCTTTTTCTGTTTTGATGATCTTTTTTTTACTGACGATCATTCTACCATTAAAACTATCCATAATTTCTTTTGTAGGTTCATCAATTTTTACCAAAAATGAATTTTCATATTCTTTTTCGATTTGACCAAATAATGTTGTATTTTCCCAAACGAAGCTAACTTTTGCTTCTTCTCCCATATTTGTGGCTCCTATCTATTTATGTCAGATTTCAAGGAATGCTTTGAAAGATTCCTTTCGACTGACTATACTATTAAATAGATCGACTTGCAAGAGTTAATTTTCTGCTGGAAAGAATACTCAGCTTGGATAATCATCAGCACAATGAAACGTTTTTAATAATGGTACAGACCTTTCTTGACAATGTTAGCAAATAAGAGTAATTTTATCAGTAAATAAGGATAAATTAAGGAGCGATTAAAATGAGAACATTTGTAAAAGCAGACAAATTTTTCTATGAATCTCATGTTGAAAATAATGGCTATTTAGAAATTGTGGAGGATAAATTTGGTGATTTTTACAGCGAGTTGCCAGATAAAAATGCTGAAGTGATCGATCAAAGCGGCAAATGGATCGCACCAGGTCTGGTAGATACGCATATTCATGGTTATCAGAATCATGATGTGATGGACAATGATGCACAAGGAGTCCGTATTATGTCTGAAGGTCTTCTTTCTTGCGGCGTCACTTCTTTTTTACCTACAACTTTAACTTCCAGTCGAGAATTGTTGACTAAAGTAGCAAAGACAGTCGGCGATATGGTCGGTACCGAAACAGGTGCCAAGATCCAGGGAATTTATTTTGAAGGTCCATTTTTTACTGAAAAGCATAAAGGCGCGCAAAATCCTTCTTATTTTGGTGATCCTGATATTGAAGTTTTTCACGAGTGGCAAAAAGCTGCCAGTGGTCATATTAAAAAAATTGCGCTGGCACCTGAGAGAAAAGGTGTAGCGGAATTTGTCAAAAAGGTGACAGATGAAGGAGTCGTTGTTTCCTTAGGTCACAGTGATGCTACTTTACAAGAAGCAAGTGAAGTTGTCGATGCAGGAGCGAGTGTCTTTGTCCATGCCTATAATGGAATGCGTGGCTTACATCATAGAGAACCTGGTATGGTAGGAGCACTGCTTACTTTAAAAAATATCTATTCTGAGCTGATCGCTGACGGTCATCATGTTCACCCTAAAGCTTGTGAAGTACTGGTTGAAAAAGCCGGTTTTGATCATGTGGCTTTAATTACCGACTGTATGATGGCAGGCGGCATGGCCGATGGTGATTATATGCTGGGTGAATTCCCCGTTTACGTGGGTGATGGAATGGCTCGTCTGAAAGATTCTGGCAGTCTGGCAGGTAGTATCCTGAAATTAAAAGAAGGTATGAAAAATGTAGTTGACTGGCAGATCGCAACACCACAACAAGCGGTGGCAATGGCTAGTCTAGTGCCTGCAGTCAGCTGTAAAATAGATGATGTCTGCGGTAAAATCAAAAAAGATCGCTGTGCAGATTTCATTGTATTAAATCCGGATATGACCTTAGCAGCGACTTATTTAGACGGCCAGGAACGTTACCATGCTTAATTAATGAGAAAAGAAGCAGCTTTACTTTTGCTGCTTCTTTTTACTTTCTTTTTTTTGGATACTTTCTTGTACATTGACAAGTGCTGTCTGCAAGTCCTTTTCCTGTTTTTTTAATTGTGCCAGATCGGCTTCAATGGCCCTTTGGGTTTCAGTAGAAGGGGGCTTAATAAAGGTATTGATGAAAATGGCGATACCCGTTCCAATGAAAGTGTCTATGATCCGATCAAAGGCGACGCCGGCAGATTCTCCAGCGGGGGTACTTAAAGCAATCAATATCAAAGTTGCAATTCCCGTAATGATTCCCATATTGTTGTCAATGCCATCCTGAAAGATAATGACGAGTGCAACCAGGATCGGCAGAACAACTAGTTGAGAAAAAAGAATATGCCCGCTATAATGTTGTAAAACAATAAAAATCATGGCCGCAATCGAGCCGACGGTATTTCCGATGATCCTTGATTTTGCAGATTGGACAGTACTGGTCATATCTTGACGTAAAGCAAAGACTGCGGCGATTGTCGCGATCATTGGATCTGCTCGATCAAATAAATAAAAGAGTAAGATACAGGCAAAAACAGCCAGAGCTGTTTTTGTTGTACGCATGCCTAATCTGAAGCGACCGATTTTCATGAGATCTCTCCTTTATATATCATTGTTTAGTGCTGCCATTGCTGGCGCATATCATCTAAAATAGTGATCACGTCTTTTGTCAAAGGCAAGCTGGGATTTTCTTTTGTTTTTATTGCATGGATCATGTTGGCTACTTCATAGTTTAAGGCTTCTTCTGTTTTACCTGCTGTAATTAGTTCTGATTCACCAGTAGAGTATGTGAGTCTAGCTGTTTGTGCTCTAGGATAGTCATTAATCGTGAGATAAGCTTTTTCATAAGCAACGATTCCCTCTTTAGGCATTTTTGCCTGAAAAGACAGGTTGACTGAGGCTAATTCATCTTTATTATTTTTTAAAACGGTAATAGAGGATTCATCGACGCCTGTTTTAAAGGGAACCATTTCACTGAACAGGACAGTCGGACTTTCATTTAAAAACCAGCGAGCAAAGGAGACTGCATAAGTACCGATGTCGAGTAAAGCTCCGCCGGCTAAAGCGGGGTTAAAGAAACGATTTTCGGGATCTGGTTCTTTATAAGAGCCAAAAGGA
>DATGVB010000190.1:0-3581 GCA_035300805.1 Tetragenococcus sp.
TGTTAGTCTGTGGACTTATCCAAGTCGATCGATCCATTATCCAAAAAAAACTACCACTGGTGCAGGTTCCTGGTCGGATGAACTTACTTGAAAAAAGTAATGGTGCCTATATTTTTGTAGACTATGCCCACAATTACTTAAGTATCCACTCAATCGGTAGTTTTGCCAAAGAATTACGTCCCCAGGGAAAACTGATCATCGTGACTGGTAGTGCTGGAGGTAAGGCACTTTCAAGAAGACCCGACATTGGTAAAGCACTATCGGAATGTGCAGATATTGCTATTCTGACCTCGGATGATCCAGATTTTGAAGATCCTGCTGATATTGCAAAGGAAATTAAAGACTATATTAAAAATCCCCAGGTACAAGTCCAGTGGGAGAGAGATCGCTTAAAAGCAGTAACAAGGGCTTTTGAACAAGCCAGGTCGCAGGATACTGTCGTTATTGCCGGCAAAGGCACAGAAACCATGCTTAAGTATCGTGGTAAAGAGATTTTTTATGAAGGTGATTTTCAAATCATTCAGCGGCTGATCTCTACTGAAAAAAGCAATTAAATATTTCATTTTGATTACATTCACATTTTTTTCTTTAAATTAACTTATCTTTATACATTTTTCTTGTATAATGGTCTTATTGAAACTGAAAGGGCGATTATCTACATGACTATCAAGCAAAAAAAACTTCTCTTTTTTGGCTGCTTAGCACTCATGATCCTATTAATTGTGTTCTTTGGCTGGAAACTTCTAAGTGCGATCATCGCTGCCGGAACCACTGACAACTATACGCGACAAGCAATCCCACATGGTTTTGCATTAGTATTGCTTTTTCCAGTACTTGCAACATCAACCTTATTTTATGGCCTGCTCCACAGCAAAAAATAGTCAGCTGATAAAAACACCGACTCTTTGTGAGTTAGTGCTTTTTTTCTTACAGCTGATTTATCAAGGATACTTTTATAAACGCTTTATTTTCTTTCTAGGACACTTTGTATTATAGTAAAGATGGAGAAAATAACAAAGGAGGAAACTGAGTTATGAGTAAAAAAATGTCAATGTCAACTGTCATCAATGAAGGAGGGCGTGAAGGAGTCAGTAAATCTGTCAGTGGCGATTTTGAAGCTAAAACAACTGGAACGCGCAAAAAAGGTTATACCAATCCTGAAGAGCTATTTGCTGCCGGAATTTCCGCTTGTTTTAACGGAGCTATCCAGTTCCCCTTAGAACGTGACGGACTGGGTGAGCGTAAGCGGACGATCCGAGCCGAAGTAGTCCTTTTTGGTGATTTACCTGATGATTATACTACTTTACACTTAGGAGTAACTCTCATTGGCAAAATAGAAGGTATCACAAAAGAAGAAGCTTTGAAATATATGAAAGAAACCGATGCTATCTGTCCATATTCAAAAGCAGTCAAAGGAAATGTTGAAATCAAATATGAAGCAGAAGAATAGTGAAAAATAAAAAGACTCGTTCAAGGCAGCAACCTTGAACGAGTCTTTTTATTAATTTGCGACTATATTAACAATTTTATGTGGCACAACAATTACTTTACGAATAGTTTTATCCGCCAAAAACTTTTGAATAGCTGGATTTTCTTTAGCCATTGCTTCTAATTCATCATCTGTTATCTGGGCTGAAGCTTGAACCCTTGCTCGTACTTTCCCATTAACTTGCATTACGATCTCAACTTGATCCTCTTGTAGCTCTGCTTCATCGTAAGTTGGCCAGCTGACATAAGAAATCCCGCCTTTATTACCTAAAATTTCCCATAATTCTTCACCTAAATGAGGAGCCAATGGAGCAAGTAATTGTACAAAACCTTCCATATATTCATAATAAAGTGCTTCTGCCTTATTAGCTTCATTAATAAAGATCATCAATTGAGAAATTGCTGTATTAAAATGTAGATTCGTATAATCTTCCGTTACTTTTTTCACCGTTTGATGGTAAACTTTCGTCAACTTATCATCATTGATCGTTGTAATACGATCTCTCATTTTACCCTCTTCATCGACAAGCAAACGCCAAATTCGATCCAAAAACTTGCGACTACCTTCCAAACCATTCTCACTCCATGCAACTGAAGCATCCAAGGGTCCCATAAACATTTCATAAACACGCAAAGTATCTGCACCGTAGCGGTCAACTACATCATCTGGATTTACTACATTGCCACGTGATTTAGACATCTTTTCATTATTTCCACCTAGGATCATTCCTTGATTATACAATTTTTGGAAGGGTTCCTTTGTTGGTACGACACCTATATCATAAAGAAATTTGTGCCAGAAACGAGCATATAATAAATGTAAGACTGCATGTTCTGCACCACCAATATAAATATCTACTGGCATCCAGTTTTTTAGTTTGTCAAAGTCAGCCAAAGCTTTTTTATTATGAGGATCAATAAAACGCAAGAAGTACCAAGAGCTACCTGCCCATTGTGGCATGGTATTTGTTTCACGACGTCCCTTTTTACCTGTTTTAGGGTCAACAACACTGATCCATTTTGTATCATTGGCTAAAGGTGACTCACCCGTGCCACTTGGACGGATATCTTGCGTTTTAGGTAAAATTAAAGGTAATTCTTCTTCTGGAACTGTTGTGGTCGTACCATCTTCCCAATGAATAATTGGAATTGGTTCACCCCAATAGCGTTGACGTGAAAACAGCCAGTCACGCAGACGATAACTAACTTTCTTTTCTCCCAGGCTTTTTTCTTCTAGCCAATCAATTATTTGATCAATAGCTTCTTTTTTATCAAGGCCATCAAGAAAACCGGAGTTAATGTGCGGACCATCTTCAGTAAATGCCGCTTTTGAAACGTCTCCTCCTGCTAGAACAGGGATAATTTCTAAGTCAAATTTCTTAGCAAAGTCGTAGTCACGTTCATCATGTGCCGGAACAGCCATGATCGCCCCAGTACCGTAAGAAGCAAGTACATAATCAGCGGTCCAAATAGGAATTTCTTTTCCATTCACTGGATTGATGGCATAAGCCCCCGTAAAGACGCCTGTCTTTTCCTTTGCCAAGTCTGTTCTTTTCAACTCAGACTTTTTAGCAGCTGCAGTTACATATTCCGTTACAGCTGTCTTTTGACTGGCAGTTGTTACTTTCTCTACCAAATCTAATTCCG
This sequence comes from Tetragenococcus sp., assembly GCA_035300805.1. Classification (GTDB taxonomy): domain Bacteria; phylum Bacillota; class Bacilli; order Lactobacillales; family Enterococcaceae; genus Tetragenococcus. The sequence goes on from DATGVB010000190.1 coordinate 3,136, forward strand.
GTGCAAATACCGCATAAGTTGCTCCAAAAAGTGTATCCGGTCTTGTGGTGAATACTGTAAATTCTTCTTTTGTATCTTTTACTTTAAAAGTAACATTCGCACCTGTCGAGCGGCCGATCCAATTTCGCTGCATTTCTTTAATACTTTCTGGCCAATCAAGTTCTTCTAAATCATCGAGTAAGCGGTCAGCATAAGCTGTGATTTTCAGCATCCACTGACGCATCGGTTTACGTACAACGTCATAACCACCACGTTCACTTTTTCCGTCAATGACCTCTTCATTTGCGATTACCGTACCCAATTCAGGTACCCAGTTGACTGGCACTTCTGCTTCATAAGCCAGACCTTTTTCATATAGTTTTGTAAAAATCCACTGGGTCCATTTATAATAATCCGGATCCGTCGTATTGATTTCCCGATTCCAGTCATAGCTAAATCCTAATGAG
>DATGVB010000191.1:0-3746 GCA_035300805.1 Tetragenococcus sp.
CAAAAAGCTGACATTCCTGCAATTAAAATACCACCCATGAGAATAGCTGCAGTCAGCACATGACTAAACTCATACCAGACTTGCGGGTTTTTTATTAACTGAGCAAAATCAACCATTTCTGCTCGTCCATTACGGATAATATATCCAGATGGATGCTGCATAAAGCTATTTGCCACTAGAATCCAAAAAGCTGACAAAACAGAACCTAAAGCAACTAGCCAAATAAAGACAAGATGTAATCTTGGTTTCACTTTATTCCAGGTAAACATCCACAAGCCTAAAAAAGTCGACTCCATAAAAAAGGCAAGCAGCGCTTCAATGGCCAGCGGAGCCCCGAAAATATCACCAACAAAACGTGAATAATCAGACCAGTTCATGCCAAATTGAAATTCTTGGATCAGACCCGTCACGACTCCTACTGCAAAACTTAAAAGGAAAATATTCCCCCAGAATTTTGCCATTTTTTTATAAATCTCCTCTTTTTTGATCACATACATTGTTTCCATTATGGCAACAACAAAAACTGTCCCAATCGAAAAGGGCACAAAGAAAAAATGAAAAATCGTAGTCATAGCAAACTGAAAACGGGCTAATGAAACAATGTTCATTACATACTCCTCCTTTTTTATTAAAACGAATAATTGCTTAACTTTTTAACAAGTTTCTACAACTCCCTAACATCTCCTAATGATATTACAAATCCTATATATTGCAATTGATTCGTACTTGTTTTCAGCTAAAAAACTTGCTCGCAGATCATTATAATAAAACTTCCTTTTTTTGGTTAAAAAAACAGATTCATGCTTAAAAAAGTTTAAAGTAGTTCAAAAAAACAAAAAGGGGTTAAAAAACCAAATATATAGTCTATCAACAAAAATTGCTGCAAATCGCTAAATAGTCGCTAAAAAAGCTCAAATTTGTTGTCCCTACAAACAATATTCTTGCTTGTTTTTTTAATAAAAACCTCTTCACAAAAAGAAATAATATCTTTTACCAGCATTTTATTATTATTAAGCTTGTTTTTTTGTTAATTAGAACTCTTTTTAACTTTTCTGAGTTTTTACCTAAAGAAAAAAATATGGTAAGTTCTTTTTGGAGGTGGTTAAATGTATCAAAAATTATTAGAAAAACCAGACCAGATTATTTTTAACTTATTTCAGTATCTATCCAGTAAAAAAAGCATTTCTTTGGATGAAACGGCAAAAAATTTAAAACTAACACCCAAGTCTTTACAACGCTATATTCGACTCTGGCAACAAAATGGTAGCTCGTTTACTTCAGGTATTTCATTTGTTGTAAAAAAGCAAAAGATCACTCTCAATGGAAAAGCAAAAAATAAACGGTTATTTTTAAATTTTTTATTGCGTCGCAGTCAGTGCTTTCAGCTGCTTGTTCAAGTCACAGCTGACCCCTATTGTAAATTAAAAAATTTATCTACTAGTCAATATCTGTCGACCACAACTATTCAGCGATATTTCAAGAAAATGAAAACGTTTTTAACCGAATATCAGCTTTTTTTATCTTTCACTACAAATCCGGCTTTAAAGGGTAACGAGTTACAAATACGTTATTTTTCCTTTATTATTTCTTTATTGCATGAACCTCCTATTATCTGGAGCTCTCAGATTCTTTATGAACGTTATATGAAAATTCAAAGAAATAGAATAAATTCTGGCTTTTCTGTAACAGAATCACAACTAGCACCTATAAATCGTTATTATGCAATCCCTTTTCAAATCAATGACCAAGCTCTAGCTTTTCTTTGGAGTCAATTATTAGGTGTAGAAAACTTGTGGATCGATCCATCTTTGCGTAAAATACTTGAATTTGCTTTAGTTGACCATGCAGAACTAGAACCACAGTCACTCATCAAATTAATGCAGAAATTTCATCAATTACACAGTATCTGTGCGGTCTTTGAAGGAAGATTATTTCCTTTTTCAGATATCAGCAACCCTTCGGATAAAACACAGAAAATCGTACAAAGTTTTATCCATTCAATACCCAGCTATCAGAAACTACTAAAACAACATCCAGAATTACCTTTTGCCTATGAAAAATTATTGCAAAATGAATCAAATAAGTCGATAATTGCTGAAAAATAAAAAAAGCTGGAGTATGAATAGCGCTTTAAAGCAACATTCATACTCCAACCTATCTACATTTGATCAGGAGCGTGTAGTCCCAACAAGCGTAAGTCTTCTTTTAAAAGGACTGTTACTGCATAAACTAGAGCCAGACGCGCTTCTTTTTGATCATCATCGATTAATATTTTAGTATTACCGTAATATTTATTGAAAGCTTGAGCTAGTTTAATAGCATGTTTAGCCACCACAGAAGGTTCATATTTTGCAGCAGCTTCTAAGATCATTTCTGGATAGCGTTGTATAAACTTAATAATTTCCCAGCTAGACTCATCATTTAATACATACTTATTATTTTGATTAGCTTTAAAATCTGCTTTACGCAAGATACTCATCGCTCTAGCATGAGTATATTGAACATAAGGACCCGTTTCACCTTCAAAACGAACAACTTCATCCAAAGTAAAATCAAAATTATTCAGGCGATCATTTTTCAAGTCATGGAAAATGACTGCCCCAACACCCACTTCACGCGCAATCTCATCTTTATTTTCAAGTTCAGGATTCTTTTGGGCAATTTGCTGTTTAGCCGATTGAATCGCATCCGCCAAAACTTCCTCCAGCAAAACGATCTTACCTTTACGCGTAGATAGTTTCTTACCATCTTTGGTGATCAGCCCAAAAGGAATATGCTGCATATCGTCTGACCAATCATAACCCATTTCTTTAAGTACAGCTTTTAATTGTTTAAAATGATAGCTCTGTTCGTTACCCACGACATATAAAGATTTAGCAAAATCATAAGTCCGTTTGCGATAAAGTGCTGCTGCCATGTCACGTGTAATATAAAGAGTAGCACCATCCCTTTTCTTAATTAAAGCCGGATTCAAATCATATTTCGACAAGTCAACAATTTCTGCTCCTTGATCTTCTTTCAATAAATTCTTTGCTTGTAAGAGTTCGACAATTTCATCCATCTTATCATTGTAAAAAGCTTCTCCTTTATAAGAATCAAAGGTAACTTCCAACAAATCATAGACCTTGTGAAACTCTTTTAAAGATTCAGAACGGAACCATTGCCATAAGGCAGTCGCTTCTTTATCGCCGGCTTCCAGTTTACGGAAATTAGCACGAGCTTCATCATTTAGCTCGGGTTGGCCTTCTGCTTTTTCGTGAAAGTCTACATACAAACGTAATAACTCATTGATTGGATCAGCCTTTACAGCTGCTTCAGAACCCCATTTTTTGTAAGCCGTAATAAGCTTACCAAACTGAGTACCCCAGTCACCTAAGTGATTAATGCGAACGGGTTCATAGCCAATTTTCTTTAAAATAAAGGCAATCGAGTTCCCAATAACAGTAGAACGCAGATGACCCATAGAAATTGGTTTAGCGATATTCGGCGAAGACATATCGATGGGTACCTTCCCATGATTTCCAATTATCGCATCGCCATAGTGCTGCCCTTTTTCAATCACCGTTTTTAAAACTGCTTGACTAACAGCACTCTTATTCATGAAAAAATTCAAATACGGGCCCACAACTTCAATTTTATCAAAAGCGGAACTATCGATTCTTTCAGCTAATTCAGATGCGATCTGCTGAGGAGCTTTACGGTAGATTTTTGCCAAAGCAAAAGCTGGAAATGCGACATCCCCATGA
>DATGVB010000192.1:0-32381 GCA_035300805.1 Tetragenococcus sp.
TAGACATCATCTTTAACTAAGCGGCGGCTCATGATGACCGCATCTTCATAGTTGTAGCCTTCCCAAGTCATAAAACCAACTAGCACGTTTTGACCTAACGCCATTTCTCCATTTTCCATGGAAGGCCCATCGGCTAAAATATCACCTTGTTCAACTTTTTCACCTTGTCCAACCAAAGCACGCTGATTATAACTTGTCCCAGAATTTGAACGACGGAATTTAGTAATATGATAAACATCTAGAGCTCCATTATCGCGACGAACACGGATCTCATCGGCATCCACATATTCGGCAACTCCATCAGCCTTACACAAGAGAGCTGCACCAGAGTCATGGGCCGAGGTATATTCCATGCCTGTTCCTACAAGCGGTGATTTTGGATTAATTAAAGGTACTGCCTGACGCTGCATGTTGGCACCCATCAAAGCGCGGTTGGAGTCATCATTTTCCAAGAAAGGTATACAAGCCGTTGCTACAGCGACAACTTGTTTTGGTGACACATCCATATAATCGACTTTATCAATCGAAACTTCAATATTTTCACTAGTTTCTCGAGCCATAACTACATCTTCAGCAAAAGTACCATCTTCATTTAAAGGACTGTTCGCTTGTGCTACAACATAGTGGTCTTCAATATCAGCGGTCAGGTAATCGATTTGATTGGTCACACGGCCTGTTGCACGATCCACCCGACGATAAGGTGTTTCAATAAAACCATATTTATTTACCTTGGCATAAGAAGCCAAACTGTTGATCAAGCCAATATTCGGACCTTCTGGAGTTTCAATTGGACACATCCGACCATAGTGTGAATAATGGACATCTCGTACTTCATAGCCTGCACGGTCACGTGTCAAGCCGCCAGGTCCCAAGGCAGAAAGACGACGTTTGTGAGTTAATTCGCCTAGCGGATTCGTTTGATCCATGAATTGTGATAGTTGCGAAGAACCAAAAAATTCTTTAATACTTGCCACTACTGGACGAATATTGATCAATTGTTGTGGTGTGAGCGTATCGGTATCTTGAATCGACATTCTTTCACGAACCACTCGTTCCATCCGAGCCAAACCAATACGAAATTGATTTTGTAACAGTTCACCAACTGAACGAATTCGACGATTACCTAAGTGGTCGATATCATCAACGTTGCCGATATCTTCCATTAAGTTAAAGAAATAACTCATAGAAGCAATCATATCCGCCGGTCGTACTGAACGTACGCTGGCGTCCGGATAACCATTACCAATCACATTGACTTCTCTTTCTGGATCCAGTGGTGAAAATACTTTAAATACCTGAACAACCATCGGATCTGTTACAACTCCATCTTCAGACGGATAGTAAGTTACAGAGTTATTTCCCGCTTCAATATATTCAGCTAAAACATCTTCCATTACCTGATGAGTAATTTCTGTTCCTTTTTCCAGAACAATTTCACCCGTATCAGGATCAGCTAAAGTTTCAGCTAAAGTCAGATTTAATAAACGTGTTCTTAAATCTAACTTTTTATTCATTTTATAACGACCTACAGCAGCTAAATCATAACGACGCGGATCAAAGAAACGAGCATTTAACAAACTTCTTGAACTATCCGCTGTTTTAGGTTCTCCTGGACGTAGACGTTCATAAATATCTTTTAGTCCTTCTTCCGTTCTTGAATCGCTTGCCGTTTTGTGTAAATCTTTCTCGATCGTATTACGTAAAGAATCATTTTCGCCAAAAATTTCTAAAATCGTATCATCTGAACCAAACCCTAATGCACGAACAAGCACTGTCATAGGGATCTTACGCGTACGGTCAATACGGACGTATGAAATCTCTTTGGCATCAGTTTCCATTTCTAACCAAGCTCCTCGATTAGGAATAACTGTAGAGCTGAAACTTTCACGACCATTTTTATCAAGTTTACTATGGAAATAAACCCCTGGAGAACGAACTAATTGAGAAACAATGACCCGCTCAGCTCCATTGATAATAAAAGTTCCTTGTTCAGTCATCAAAGGAAAGTCGCCAAAGAAAACTTCTTGGGACTTGATTTCTCCTGTTTCACGATTAGTTAGACGTAAAATCACTTGTAAAGGTGCAGAATAATTCGCATCATGAGCGCGCGCCTCTTCTACAGTATACTTTGGTGTCTTCAATTCATAATCCACAAATTCCAACGAAAGATTCCCGTTAAAATCATCAATCGGCAAAATGTCTTCAAACATTTCTCTTAACCCTTCATTTAAGAACCATTGATAAGAGTTTGTTTGAATTTCAATCAAATTTGGTAATTCCAATACTTCACTGATACGTGCGAAACTTCTACGTTCACGATGTTTTCCATACTTTACTACGTGTCCAGCCAAGCTCTTCACCCCTTCTAAAGTCTTTCAAAAAGCCTATCTCCAACATTACTATTTTGTTACAAATATTAAATTTAAGTAACAACTGGCATTTTTTACGGACTTTAGGCAAAAAAAAATCAAAAATAGAACGGCAATTCTAAGCTCTTCTACTTTTGTTTTCTTATTCCCAAGCCGAAACGGACAATATTTCGTTCCTGCCTCATATTTTTAGATAGTTTTTGCAACTACTTACTATACATGCTTTTTATATTTTTGTCAACTATAAAACAAAAATACTATACTAAGAAAAAAAGCGTTTAGAATTGTCGATGTCTGATGAAAAAGTTATACTATTAGTTGAATAAAAACAAAAGGAGTTTTAGCTGCTTATGACAACCAAACAGAAAATCCTGGAACTTTTACGCGGACGTTCTACTATCCTATCTGGTGAAGAAATGGCTTCAGAACTCAATATTTCGCGTACTGCTGTTTGGAAAGCTATTCGCGAGCTAGAAAAAATAGGCTATCAAATTGAGCATCATGCTAAGGGCTATCGTTATTTAACATCTGATGTATTGGAAAAAGAAAAAATAGCTTCAAGTTACTTATTAGCTGATAATATTATTATTAAAAAAGAAGTCACCTCAACTATGAATGAAGCAAAACTTGCTGCACTCAAACAACCGGCAACTCCTGCTTTATTTGTTGCTGAAAAACAAACAGGCGGACATGGACGTTTTGGTCGCCCTTTCTTTTCGCCCAGTGGACAAATTTATATGACCTTACTATTAACTGCTAATCAAACTTTCGCAGAGTTACCTCAATACACTATTTTAGCAGCCGTAGCTATTAGTCTTGCCATCGACCAATTAACCGGAACACAAACTCAAATTAAGTGGGTCAACGATATTTATCTAAAAAGCAAAAAGATCTGCGGTATTTTATCCGAAGCAACTAGTGACTTTGAAAGTGGTCAGATCAAGCATATTACCATTGGCTGTGGCATCAATTTTTCGATTAAAACAACTGAATTTCCTGCAGACTTAAGTACAAAAGCGGGTTCGATTTTTCCTAAAGGTGAACCTGCTATTACACGCAATGACCTGATCCATTTGATTTGGCAATATTTTTTTGAATTGCTTGAGGCTTTACCAGATAAAACTTATCTTGAAATCTATCGAAAAAAATCTTTTGTCTTAGGACGTCAGGTTCAGTTTACCCAGCAGAAAGTGAATTATACAGGTCTAGCACAAGATATTTCTGATAGTGGTGAGTTAATTGTCAAGACAGATCAGGGGATCAAAAAATTATCTTCAGGTGAAATCAGTTTAAAAGCTATTGGTGAGTAAATAAATCATAGGAAACTAGCAAAAAAGCCAGCGCTCATTATTAATTAAGCGTTGACTTTTTATTATATGCTTTGCCAAAAAACACTCAAAAGCAAACCCAGCATATAACTGTCGTTAAATAAGATCATATTTTTAATGGCATAAGAAAAACTACGTGGATGAGGCAGACTTTTTTTATGTTCTTTTAGATTCTTAACTATTTTAGGTAAAGTTGTAAAAATGATTAATATCGGCCATTGATATATTCCAAAAAACAAGCCGATCATAATTGCCAGATAACTAGCCAGCATTAAACTTTGAAATAAAACAATCCCTTTTTCTCGACCAATATAGTAAACCAGAGTATAACGATGATTTTTAATATCTGTTTCTAAATCTCGTAAATTATTCGCTAACATAATATTGGCTATCGTGAAGATAAGAGGCAAAGATGCCCAGAAAATAGCCAATACTGACCACAATTGACCGGTAAGTGCAAAATGACCAGACGTCCAGTCTAAAGCTAAATAAAAAGCTTTTTGATTCACTGTATTTAAATAAACAGTAATAGCAAAAATCCCTAGCCCCATCGTAACTCCGCTGAAAACCTCACCCAAGGGCATGCGTGATAAAGGAATCGGACCATAAGTATAAAAAATGCCAATAAAGCACACAACACCTCCCATTACCAGTAACATCCAACCCGTTTGATAGCTCAAAAACAGACCAATAAATAAAGTAAATAGTAGCATGACAATAATTAACCTACGAACTTGCTCAACCGATAATTGCTGACGACCTATGACATTTTCATTATATTTATAAGTTGTGGATTTAGCTTTTTGAAAATCCATAAAATTATTGATCGCAGTTGTAGTCATGTCAAAAACGATCATACCCGCAAAAAACACCAAGGTATAACCCCAATGGATTTCATCAAAGTAACTGATTGAAAAAAGAACCCCGATAATAAAAGGAAAGATACTAGCTACTTTTGTTCTAATCTCAACCAGTTCCAAAAAGACTTTAAAAGTCATTATTCTTTCTCTTCCTTTCCATCATTCTAGTTCATTGCGATTTCCTTTTTTATAACCAGCTTTTTCATTGAGATCAAAGCTATCCTTAATATCATCTGTAAGATAAACTTTGTTTTCACGGGTTACAAAGATCGCCGAAGTGCCATCAGGCGTTTTATTTTCTATATACTTCAGGCCTTCTTTGATTCCCTTATCAAAGACAACTGTAGTCAATCCATCACCATCGATCGACTTATCCGTAATGACAGTTACACTGGCAATGTCATTATCATAAGGATAACCCGTTTTAGAATCAAAAATATGGTGATATTTTTTCCCTTCGATTTCTAAATAACGTTCATAAATACCAGAAGTAACAATCGTTTTATCTGCTTCTTTAATTGTTCCTAAAATTGATCCTCGTGCTTTATTAGGATCCTGTACTCCCACATTCCATTTTTGATTGCGGCCACGATTACTGTGCCCTACTACAAATATATTCCCTCCTAAATCAACAATAGCTGATTGTACTTTATGCTTACGTAAAACAGCAACTGCTTCATCAGCAATATAGCCTTTCGCAATCGCTCCTAAATCAACGATCATACCTTTATCTTTTAAATAGACCGTTTGTTTTTCATCATTAAACTCGATTTGATGATAATCAATATGCTCTAAAGCCTGATTAATTTCACTTTGTGCAGGTTTTCTAGCATCATCAAAACCGATGCGCCATAATTGCGTAATGGCTCCAATCGCCATATTGAATCCACCTTTTGATTCATCACTGTATTTAGCAGCTTGTTTTAGTAAATTATAGACATCTTTAGAAACTTTTACTGGTTTTTTCCCAGCCTGGACATTTAATTCATCAATTTCAGAACCTGACTGGTTAATGGTGATCTTATCACCTAATTCTTTAATCCGCTTCATTGCAGGCTGTATTGCTGTTTCTTTATCCTTATCATACACACGAATGCGTACATAAGTCCCTAATAAGAATTCTTCTTCACTATAAGGTTCATCTTTCATAGCTTTTGCGTAAGAAGAAGCACTAGTCTGCTTATTAGTATCCTCTTTTTTATTACTACAAGCAGTAACTAACATAAATACTGTCATAAAAGCAAAAATAACCCTTAGTTTCTTTTTCATAGCAACCTCCATTTTCTCTTGTTATCATAGCTTTTTTTTATAAGCTTGGAAAGAGATTTGTTTACTATTTATAAAAAAAGAGCTGGAACATTAAGTCCCAACTCCTCGTTTTTAATACAAATACTATTCTTCTACAAAATTGTCAACTTCGATTTTATCTGTATCTCCTTTTTCAGCAGCATTAATTAACTGTTCTGCATAAAGGATAAATGTATGAGAACTGTGAGTTGCTCCTGTGACAACATCTACATCGGCTGGGGAAGCTTCATCTTCATCGCCGTTCATTACTTTGACAAGATCTTCATTCAAGGTCTTAGTGTATTCTTTTGGACCTACACCGCTTTTATCTTTCATATTCTTTTCATAATCAGCATCTTCTGTCTTGGATTTTCCGTCTTTATTCACGCTATCAAAGTTAGATTCTGCTACCTTACCATCTTCGACTACAATCGAAAATACAGTGCGATACCCATTACTATAGTTCTTCTCTTCTAAAGTATACGTACCATCTTGCAATTTAGCTCCATTATCAATCTCGATTTCTTCACTGTTTCCTGCTTGAGCCGCTTGTACTAATTGTTGCGCATAATTCTGGAATGAATTCGAACTATGAGTGGCACCTGTAACTACTTCGACATTAGCCGGATTTTGTTCTTTTTCTAAAGCTTCATTTAATTGAGGGATATACTCTTCTGGTGCTACACCTGATTTATCCTTCATATTTTTATTATAGTCAGCATCTTCTGTCTTAGATTTTCCGTCTTTATCTAAATAATCAAATTTTGATTCTGTAATTTTACCTTCTTTAGCGGTGATCGAGAAAACTGCATGATAACCATTTTTATCATTTAATTCTTTAAGTGAGTATGTGCCATCTTGCAACGAGGCTCCTGATACTACTTCAGCTGAAGACTCTGTATCACTTGTTTTACTTGCAGCTGTTGAATTTGAACTTTCGTTACTTTCTTTATCTGCATCATCTGAAGCGCAAGCTCCTAACACCAAGGTTGACACTGCTAAAGTTGCTATACCCATAAAAAACTTATTTGCTTTCATTTTTTCCCATCCTATCCTATTTATTTTTTCACAAATTTTTTTGTGATACATCTAACATTTTAAAATGATTCTAGAAAATGTCAAGCTTTTTAAGACTCAAAGCAGCAGTTTACTACAAAAATATATTTATTCTAACTGAAAATATTTTTGTCTAAACGAGAATTTTTTTTTAAGTTTTGTTCCCAATTCTTAGACAAAACTTAAAAAGAGCATTATAATAAGAGAGATTGTGTAATTATTATTATTTTTAAGGAGAGATTTTCAATGACTAAGCAAAACATTGTCGTTGTAGGTGCCGGCTATGCTGGTGTTTCAGCAACAAAGTTCATGGCTAAAAAGTTCAAAAAAAACGATGACGTACAAATCACTTTGATTGATCGCCATTCTTATCATACAATGATGACCGAACTTCATGAAGTAGCTGCAGCTAGAGTGGAACCAGAAGCCATCCAACACGACTTACAACGACTTTTTTGTCGTAAAAAGAATGTTCAGCTAATAACAGATTCAGTTACGACAATTGATAAAAACAATAAAATTGTCCACACTAAAAGAGGAGAGTATCCTTTTGACCACTTGATTATTGGTTTAGGTGGGGAGCCCAATGACTTTGGAACTCCAGGTGTCAAAGAACATGGCTTTACCTTGTGGTCATTCGACGATGCTATGCGTATTCGTCAACATATTGAACGTACCGTAGCCCAGGCAGCAGTTGAACCTGATGCTCGTTTACGTAAAGCAATGCTGACTTTCGTAGTCTGTGGATCAGGGTTTACAGGTATCGAAATGGCTGGTGAATTGATCGACTGGAAAACACGTTTAGCTAAAGATTACAAATTAGATCCTAGTGAGATCAGCATTAAGGTCGTCGAAGCAGTACCAACCATTTTAAATATGCTAAACCGTAATGATGCTGCCAAAGCAGAACGTTATTTAAAGAAAAAAGATGTGGAAATTTTAACCAGTTCACCAATTGTTGAAGTAGCCGAGGATCATATTCAATTAAAAGATGGACAGATAATTCCTACTCACACTTTAATTTGGACGGCTGGAGTGAAGGCCAACACAGATGCTAGTGATTTTGGTATTGAACAAGCTCGAGCTGGCCGTTTAGTCGCTAATGAATATATGCAGGCCAAAGGCTATGAAGATAAAAATATCTATGTAGCTGGTGATCTAGTATATTATGAGGAAGACGGCAAACCCACTCCACAGATCGTACAGGCAGCTGAAGGTACTGGTCATACAGCCGCTAAAAATATTGTTAACACAATTGCAGGCCAAACACCTGAAAAGTATGTGGGTAACTACCAAGGTTTCATGGTGTCAATTGGATCTAAATGGGGCGTTGCCCAATTATTTGATAAAATTCACTTAAGTGGTTTTTTGGCGATTATTATGAAGCATATCGTCAACTTGAAATATTTCTTTGATATCCGTTCAGCTTATTATATGTTCCAATATATAATGCATGAGTTATTCCGCACTAAAGACAGACGTAATGTGGCTTATGGCCACGCTTCGCGTAATAGCAATGTTTTATGGAGCGTTCCCTTACGTGTATTTTATGGCTTAGCCTGGTTTCTTGAAGCCTTCAAGAAAATTGTCGGCAATGGTAAATGGTTCACTCCGAGCACCTGGTTTGGTGAAGGTTCCTGGTTTAAAGGAGACAGTGTTTTCCCTTGGACTTGGGACTATCAAAAAGCTGCCGCAGATGTAGCTAGCGGTGCTAGTGAAGCTGCTGAATCTACCGACACTACAGCAGTAGCTGAAACAGCCAAAAGTGTCTTTGGTTTAAGTTATGCACATGGAGAAGAACCTATGGCTGTGATCAGTAAATCTCCTGACTGGTTCAACAGTATCATGAAAGCAATCATGCCCAATATGGATGTTGCCATGTTCTTTCAAAAAATGATGGTTTTCGTTGAAATCGGCATTGCCCTTTGCTTGATGGCAGGCTTGTTTACTTGGCTATTTAGTGGGGTAACGATTGTTTTAGTGGCTACATTCTGTTTGTCAGGTATGTTCTACTGGGTTAACATCTGGTTTATTCCAGTTGCCTTTGCCTTGATGAATGGTTCAGGACGTTCCGTTGGTTTAGATGCTTGGGTCGTTCCCTGGTTACAACGTAAACTAGGCAAATGGCGCTACGGTGAAGTCAAAGCCATTTATGGTAAGTAACATGTATCTATAGTTTGAGACTGGGACATAAATAATTTCCAACAATAATTTACGAAAAAACAGGTCTTACAGTTCCTCAGGTTTCGCTTTTTTATAACGAGAACCTACTGTATACCCAAGGAGTAATCCTAAAAAGATCGGAAAATTTATTGTGGCTGGAAAATATGTCTCAGTCTCATTTTTTCATTCTTAACTTATTACAGATTTTAGCTTTATGATAAAATAAAGCTACTTAAAAAAAGGAGGCAGACATTCTTGAAGTTTAAAGAATTCAAAAAAGAAAGTCGTCTCAAACCGTGGGATAGTGTCATTATTCTAGCTCTCATCCTCTGTTCTTTTATTCCGGTCATAATATTTTATTTACAACAAAAAGAACCCCAGCCAGCTGATAAACAAGCAGTTTTACGAATTGATGGAGAGGAGATCCGTCGTTTTGATTTAGTTGAAGGGCAAAAAGGTTATACTTATAAATACACCGATAAAGACGGGGAGTATAATTTAATTGAAATAAAAGGTGATCAGATACGTATTAAAGAAGCCAACTGCGGCGACCAAATTTGCGTACGTCGTGGCTGGGCCAAAAAAAACGGGGAGACAATTGTTTGTTTGCCACACAAACTTGTACTTGAAGTAAATGATGCTAAAACTGACGACGGAGGTGAAACAGACGATCTCATTTATTGATCGTAAACTATGAGCAGATTAAGAAAAATTATCTATATCTCTTTACTAGTCGCCCAAGGAGCCGTCATTGGTTTAATTGAAAATATGATTCCATATCCTTTTTCCTTTGCACCCGGTGCTAAGTTAGGGTTGGCGAATTTAATTACTATTATTGCAATTTTTACCATCCCCAAAAAAGACAGTTTTTTGCTAGTTTGGCTACGCTTAATTTTGACCACTCTTTTAGGTGGGACACTTTCTACTTTTTTATATAGCATGTCGGGAGCTCTACTAAGTTATTTTTCTATGTTGTTAATAAAAAAAATGGGGCCTAAAAGAGTCAGTATTATCGGTATTAGTGCTACAGGCGGCTTCATGCACAATGTCGGGCAATTAGTTACAGCTTCCACAATTGCTCAATCGTGGAACGTAATGCTGTATCTTCCTATTTTATCTTTCCTGGGTATCTTATCAGGGATAGCCATCGGAGTTGCTGCCAATTACTTGCTACAGCGAGTAGAAACACTAAGACTTTTTCAAAATGAATATGAAAAACAAACTCATGAATTCTGGTTAAAAGACTAAATTTTTTTGTCTATAGATTTGGAAAGGAGAAAAAATGAAACTTCATCCTATCTGGAATGATTATCCTCAACTACAAGATGAATTACAAGAAACCTTAGCACTGATGGAAAAGTCCATACAATTAAAAGATAAAGCAGTAGAAAAAGCGATTCTTGAAATGATTCATTCAGGAGGCAAACTCCTACGTCCTGCTTACCAGCTTCTTTTTTCTCGCTTTGGTCCCAAACAAGATCAGCAAAAAGCGGTGGCTTTAGCAGCCTCAATTGAATTATTACACACTGCTACACTGATCCACGATGATATAGTAGATGAGGCCTCACTCAGACGCGGCTTGCCTACCATTCATGCAAGCTTTGACAACAGCACTGCAGTGTATGCTGGTGATTATTTATTTGTTATTTGTTTTAAATTAATGTCATCCTATGCTTCTTCTATGCGTAGTTTACAGACTAATGCAAAAAGCATGGAAAAAATACTCAGTGGAGAATTAGGCCAAATGGATGATCGCTATAATTTAAAGGAGACTGTTGAAGAATATATAGAGAATGTCGCAGGTAAAACTGCCGAATTATTCTCATTAAGTTGTGCTATTGGGACTTTTGAAAGTGGCTCAAGCCAAGCTTTTTCCAAAAAGGCAGCTACGATTGGTTTAAACATTGGAATATCCTTTCAAATTGTTGATGATATTTTAGACTATAGCCGTTCAACTGCCGAAATTGGCAAACCTGTCTTAGCCGATATGAAACAAGGTGTCTATAGCTTACCTTTAATTTATGCTTTACAAAAAGATTGCCGACAATTAATTCCTTTATTAGCAAAAAAAGAACAGATGACTACAGCAGACACCCAGCTTGTTTATCAAAAAGTACATCAACTAGGGGGAGTTAAACAAGCTCAACTTAAAGCAAATGAATACACCCAACTAGCCTTAAAAGCAATCCAAAAATTACCTGATGATAAACAGGCTACGCGACAAACCCTTTATCAACTAACTCAAGATATCTTGAAACGTAACAATTAAAAAAAAAAGAAGTTTCACGTGAAACTTCTTTTTTTATTTATTATGTCATAGTAACAAATTCTTCTGCTCCAGTCGGATGAATGGCTACAGTGTTATCAAAATCAGCTTTAGTTGCTCCCATCTTAAGCGCCACTGCGAAACCTTGTAACATCTCATCTACTCCAAGACCAATGCCATGTAAACCTATGATTTTTTCTTCTTTACCCAAACAAATTAACTTTAATTCACATTTTTGTCGATAGTCTCCTAGCGCAAAATACATAGGTGTAAAACGTGAGCGGTAAACCTTAATTGTTTTTTCATCATACTTTTCGAATGCTTCTTGTTCGGTCAAACCAATAGTAGCCATCGGCGGATGGGTAAAAATTACTGATGGAATCAGATCATAGTCTAGATACAAATGATCTTTATCATTAAATAATCTTTCCGATAAACGACGTCCAGCTGCAATGGCAACAGGGGTCAATTCTTTTTTCCCAATCACATCTCCAATGGCATAGATTCCTTCAGCTGTCGTATTTTGATATTTATCCACTTTAATAAAGCCATCACTACCTAATTGTACAGATGTATTTTCCAGACCAAAACCAGTCACATTAGGTTTTCTGCCTCCCGCAAATAAAACAAGATCGGCTGTAATTTGTTTGTCATTTTCAAAGTTTACCTGATAGCCAGTTGCCACTTTTTCAATTGAGCTAGGCACGGAGTTCCGATAGACAGACATTCCCTCTTCCTGATAAATATCAACTAGATTATCCGCCAGCATTTCGTCAAATTGACGTAAAGGCCGTTCTTTGCGATAAGCCCAGGAAACTTTAGTTCCTAAACCATGGACAACTCCACTAAGTTCTGCAGCAATATACCCTGCCCCTAAAACAAGCAAGTGGTGGGGTAATTTGTCTAATGCAAAAAAACCATCTGAATCAATAGCATACTGGCCACCCGGAATCTCTAACTGGCTTGAATGCCCGCCTGTGGCAATCAGTATATGTGGGGCACTGTATTTTACACCATCCACTTCAACTGTATGTTCGTCTGTAAAGTGAGCATATCCTGATAAGACCTCTACCTGATTACTGGCTAGTCCACGATAATAGGCACCGTGTAGAGTATTAATATATTCTTCACGATTAGCCACTAATTTTTTAAAATCAAGAGCAGATTTTACTGTACTGATTCCATAACTTTTAGCATCACGACTAAGGCTTGTATAAATATCACTGGCCTGCCACATGACTTTTTTGGGTACACAGCCAACATTTACGCAAGTGCCGCCGATCTTATTTTCCTCAATTAATAATACTTTAGCGCCATATTTACCGGCACGATTAGCTGAAGCAATTCCGCCACTGCCGCCTCCAATTATGATATAATCATATTTTTTCATCTGATCCCTCTTTATCTTTTTTTAATTCAATCTGCCATCTACTAATTAACATCCACATTATTTTTGTTTACGAATCATATCACCCACACAAACAGCTTGTTCAACTGGCATAGTGAGCATCATCATTGGATGTGGTGCACGGTCTATCATTTGATTTTCATCATCATACATTTCTGTAACAGTTTGCGAGAAATGATGCATTCCTGGCCCATAAAACTCGATACTATCACCTAGTTCAAAACAGTTCCGCTGCCTAATTGTCGCTGTTTTTGTCATCTCATCATAAGCCATCACTTCTCCAATAAAAGTGTATTCGGGTATTTTGCGACGTGCTCCAAACAATTGCTCATTTTCACTTGGCTTATGATAATAAAAACCAGTTGAAAGCTCACGTTGGGCTACTTTCCATAATTCATCGACCCATTCTTTTTGGCAAAGATAGTGGTCAGGATCCGCTAGATAGCTATCCACTGCCTTGCGGTAAACATTGACAACGGTTGAAACATAGTGGATCGATTTCATCCTCCCTTCAATTTTCAAACTATCAACACCATTTTCAATCAAATCTGGTAAATGCTGGATCATCGATAAATCAACTGCACTCATTGAAAAGGGTTCGTTGACTGCTCCTTGAGTCAGTGAATGACGTTCTTGACCAAAAGGCAGATCATACAAATCATATTTCCAGCGACACGACTGTGAACAGCCGCCACGATTAGCATCCCGCATCGACATATGATTTGATAAAGTACAACGTCCTGAATAAGAAATACACATAGCCCCATGGATAAAAGCTTCAATTTCAATAGATGTATGACGGCGAGTTTCTGCTAGTTCCTGCATTGATATTTCACGAGCTAAAACGACTCTTTCTAATCCCTCATTACGCCAGAATTCCAAAGTCTCATAGTTAGTGGATGAGGCTTGAGTAGACAAATGAATAGCCAGTCCTGGAGCTTCAGTTATACAGATTTCAATCAACGCCGGATCAGAAATGATTACAGCTGCTATGCCAATATCACGTAAGCTGCGGAAGAACTCTCCTGCACCTACTTGATTACCTTCATGGGTAACCATATTAGCAGCCACATAAACCTTAGCTTGATGTTTTTTAGCAAATAAGACGCCTTCTTGCATCTCTTCATAAGAAAAATTACCTGCCCGACTACGTAACCCATAGGCATTTCCCCCAATATAGACAGCATCTGCCCCATAATGGATAGCCGTCTTTAGTTTTTCCAAAGTTCCTGCTGGTGCTAAAATTTCAGGCCTTTTTAACTTTTTTAACATTACTTTACTCCTTATTTAATTTCTGCTGGATCAATGGCATAAAATCCACTCGACAATGTTCGATTCTGCGGATGTAACTGCCTTATTTTCTGATAAGCTTGCTGGGCTTTTTCTTCACTCCACTCATTTTTCTCAATTTTTTGGCGAGCATCATTATACAGCGCTGCAATCTTTACAAAATTCTCACCCGGTGAAAAAATTCCATCTAACTTCCAAGTTCGATAATGACTATCGACTAATTGAGTCAGTTCATTCATCAGACAAAGATCATCATTGGCAAAAATATGGGTTCCCTGGACATCCTCAAAAATCGAATAATGTGTTTCTGGATGCTGAGGTTCAGATAAAAACAGTTGACGAGATTTATTTTTTTCTTCTTTTTGTTTTGTATAATTAAAATAGTTTTCTAACAAAGTTCGTTTGGATTGATGGATACAAGTGGCGCCGTAGACTAAAACTTCGACCGGCAGCTTGACCTGTTGAGCCAACAATTTCATTTCAGCAAAGGGAACTTCACGAGCTAGAACCGCTCCAATAGCCCCTTTTTTAGCCCAGAAATTAATTTGTCTGGCATTCGTAACCAAAGTTTCGCCATCATAAATAAATGGCAGCTGCAAAGCAGAGTTTTGCTGCATCACATAGATAATCCCCGGGTCTCCTAAGGAAATCTTGTCCACACCAATTTCACGCAAAAACTGCAGATAAGCAGGAATCTCTTGCATCTGGCTAAGATGCATTAACCCATTGACAGCAACCATGGCTTTTTTGTGTGCCTGATGAGCTAAATCGACTAATTGCTTTTGTTCCTGACGTGAAAAAGAGTAGGGTAATCTAAGTCCAAAATTCTCTTCACCAAAAAAAATTGTATCCACCAAAGGCAGTAAAGCCTGAGCTTGTTCTATTGAATCAACTGTTGCGATAATTTCAATCATGGTTTTCTCCTCACAAATTAGCTACAAAGGATAGTAACGAATTACTATCTGTTAGCAGATAATCATACTGATAATTACTTGTCGGTTGCAAATGATTACGATGATTAAACCAAACTGCCTGCCAATTTGCTCGCTTGGCACCGACAATATCGTTTTCATATGAGTCACCCACATAATATGTCTGTCTTTCTTTTAAAGACAATTGTTTTGATACATAATCAAAAAAACGTCGGTCTGGTTTACTAAAGCCAACTTTTTCTGAAATAAATATTTTTTCAGCTGGGATCCAGTTTGTCAAATCGAGCTGCCTGATTTTCCTGTATTGATGTTCAGTTGGTCCATTAGTCATTAAAACCAATTGAATATCACGTTGACAGCAGTCAGTCAAAATCCTGGCTAAATTATCAAACAGACTGATTTGATCCTGATAGCTCTGATAAGCTTTTTGAAAACAAAGCGCCTGATCAAAGGTCAAATCCATTCCCCATTGTGCACAAGCATTTTGTATTCGGTAAACATGCATGTCCACTAAACTCATTTTACCAGAGTGAGTCAATTCAAAGACCTCATCACTATATTTACGACTCATTAAGTATAAGTCCTCTATTTGATCTGCAGGAAAAGAAAAACTTTTCTGCACAGCTTTTTTAAAAGGAAGTAACTGATCATACAGAGTATCATCTAAATCAAAAACTAAAGTTGTCATGTTCTTCTCCTTATTTCTTTTAGCTTCTTTATTATAGTAAAAGCTTCTTATAAAAGCAAAAAGAGGAGGCCAAGTCAAATGGCTTATCTCCTCTTCTTGGATCAATTTAGATTCACTCAAGCATTTTGTAAAACTTTTTCTTCTCTAGGCTTGCGTACATTTAAAGTGATCTTTCCTTTAGATGCACCTATGGTTACACGGCTGCCAAAATAAATTTCTCCCGAGATCAAAGCTTCACTTAGACGATCTTCTACTTCTTTTTGTAAAGCTCGCCGAATCGGACGGGCTCCATATTCTGGATCAAAACCATCTTTACCGATGACATCTAAGGCTGCTGGCGTAATTTTCAACTGAATATCCTGTTCAGCTAAACGCTTGATCACCGTTTTACTCATAATACGAACAATTTGGTGAATTTCTTCTTTATCCAATGAACTAAATACGATTGATTCATCCAGTCGATTTAAAAATTCTGGTCGGAAGGCTTTTTTCAACTCTTCCATCAGACGTTTTTGCATAGCTTCATGGTCTTGTTTAATATCCACTACATTAAAACCAACATTCTTTTCTTCTCGCAATTCACGGGCTCCAATATTAGATGTCATAATTAAAATCGTATTACGAAAATCAACTTGACGTCCTTTTGAATCGGTCAGCTGACCATCATCTAAAACTTGTAATAGAATATTGAAGACATCTGGATGGGCTTTTTCCACTTCATCCAATAAAATCACCGCATAAGGTTTCGAGCGAACTTTCTCTGTTAACTGACCGCCTTCTTCATAACCAACATAGCCAGGAGGGGAACCAATCAAACGACTCGTACTGTATTTCTCCATGTATTCACTCATATCAACTCTGATCAAAGCGTCTTCTGTGCCAAACATAGCTTCAGCTAGAGCTTTAGCCAATTCGGTTTTCCCTACACCTGTGGGACCCAAAAACATAAAGGAGCCAATGGGGCGATCTGGGTCTTTCAATCCACTACGTGCGCGGCGGATAGCTCGCGAAATCGCACTGACAGCTTCATCTTGACCCACTACACGTTCGTGTAATACTTTTTCTAAATCCAGTAAACGATCTGTTTCTTTTTTGGTCATTTGTTCTAGTGGTATCCCCGTCCATTGAGCAACAACGATACTAACATCTTCTTCTGTTACCTGATTTGTATAATGTTCACTTTCCTTGTCTTCTTTTAAGATTACTTTTTGTAACTTTTCATTAAGTGTTTTTTCTTTTTCTCTAAGACTTGCAGCCTGACTGAAGTCCTGATTATGGATCGCTGCTTCTTTTTCAGTTGAGATCGTATATAATTCAGACTGTAAATCAGATGATTCAGAACTTCCATCTGTTCCATCTAACCGTACTTTGGCAGCCGATTCATCCATTAAATCAATTGCTTTATCCGGCAGCTGCCGACCATTGATATAGCGAACGGACAATTGGACACAAGCTGTCAGAGCCTCTTCAGTAATTTCTACCCCATGATGTTTTTCGTAACGTGAACGTAAACCACGCAAAATCTGGACTGCCTCTTCTGGTGTCGGTTCATCAACTTGTACTCGTGCAAAACGACGTTCTAAAGCCGAATCTTTTTCAATATACTTTTGATACTCATCAGAAGTAGTGGCTCCAACAGTCTGCAGTTCACCTCGTGCAAGAGCTGGTTTTAAAATATTTGAAGCATCAATTGCTCCTTCAGCACCACCGGCCCCAATCAAAGTATGCAATTCATCAATGAATAAAATAATTTGTCCATCTTGATAAATTTCATCAATAATTTTTTTCATACGATCTTCAAATTCGCCCCGATATTTTGTTCCAGCAACTAAAGCTCCCATATCTAGCATCATCAGACGTTTTTTCTGCATATCCCGTGGAACTTCACCATTGATGATTTGTTGAGCCAGCCCTTCGGCAATCGCTGTTTTCCCTACTCCAGGCTCCCCAACTAATACTGGATTATTTTTAGTCCGGCGACTTAAAATCTGAATCAAACGTTTTACTTCTTTTTCACGACCCACAACTGGATCCAAACGTTTTTCTCGAGCTAACTTAGTTAAATCACGGGCTAAAGAATCAAGAGTCGGTGTCCCTTCTTGTTGAGTTTGACGTGACTGCTGTGGACGTCTACGATTCATTCCTGAATTTTTATTTTGACTGACACCCATTTTTTTCTTTAAGAGTTGACGCATTTTAGCCAAGCTCAAACCTAAATTCAGCATGATACGTGAAGCTAGGATTTCTTCATCTCTTAATAAGCCTAATAACAAATGTTCCGTACCAACTTGAGCTGAACCAAAGCGTTTGGCTTCATCACCTGCATAAGCAAAAATCTGTCTTGATCGAGGTGAATAAGGTAAAAAACCATTGACTGGATAATTTGTCATCGAACCATATCCTGTCAAATGTTCGATTTCTTCACGCACATCCTGTTCACTAACATTCATCTCACGCAAAGTTTTTCCGGCTATTCCATTTGGCTCAATCAAGAGTGCTAATAAAATATGTTCAGATCCTACCGTCTGATGCTTAAAACGTTTTGCTTCAGCTTGAGCGATCTGTAATACCTCTTTGGCACGTTGTGTAAATAATTCGTCCATTTCTATTCACTCCTTATCTTCATAACTCAAGCGCTCTAATATGGCGTGCATGATATTTGCTCGTATATTATCTTCTTGAACTTCTTTTCCTAAAACTGCTTTACTAATAGTCGTCAATAACAAATTCCCCTCTTTTTTAGAAAGAATTCCTTCTTCAAATAATTTCTGAATAATTGCAATCGCATCTTTTTCACTGATCGTTTCATCAAATAACAAGTTAACTTGTTCTAAAAACTGATGATAATTGGCAACTTGAATTTTTTCGATCCGAATATAGCCTCCTCCGCCTCGCTTACTTTCTACCGTATAACCACGCTGAATCGTAAAACGAGTATTAATAACATAATTGATTTGCGAAGGTACACAATCAAAGAGGTCTGCCATCTCTGCTCGGCGGATTTCAATCATCTCACTGGTTTCTAAAATTTTTTTTAAATAAGCTTCAATCAGATCAGAAATATTTTGATGACTCATCCCATAGTGCCCTCCCTTGACTATTCTTGACCTTTATTATAGCTGAAATCTTTGTTGTTGAAAAGGAGAAGGCTTTATAACTCTCATTTACTAATAAAAAAATTTTTAATTGCTATTACTAGCGAATAATAATTTTATAAAAAAGATTCTCCCCATTGTAGATAGGTCGAATCTTTTTTATAGTGATTTATTTTTATTAATCTGGAACCTGAACTGTTTCTGCTCCTGTAACATCTCGGCTGACTTTATCTCCACCTTCACGCTGAACTGTGATTGTGGCTTTGTCACCTTCGATATTCGTAACATTTACCGGAATTGATTGGTTTTTATGAGTAGAGTCTAGAGTGATTTCTTGTACAACTTCTTCATCATGATTTTTATCTGTCAACCAAATAGTTATTTTTTGGCTATTACCGTTGCCGCTGTACGAAGCTTCAACATTGATGGTAAAGCTTTTCGTTTTTTCTTTTCCAGACGAAACTTTAAGGCTAACAGTAGTGCCTTTTTTAGCCTTGTTTCCAGCTGTCGGACTCATCGAGATTACATCATCCTTGTCAACAGAATCACTTTTTTCTTCTTCCTCTTTGACCTTAAATCCTGCATCTTTTAATATCTTATTTGCGTCATCTTTTTCTTTGCCTACAACATCAGGAACTTCTATCTCTTCTTCACCTGCACTAACTGTCAGTGCGATTTGTGTTTCCCCCGGTATTATCATCTCACCTGAAGATGGCGATTGATCAATTACCATTCCCTCATCTTCACCACTATAATTTTCTTCTACCGCCACATTATTTTCACTTAAACCAATCGAACTAAGACTTTGTTTAGCAGTATCTTCTGTACTTCCTATTAAATCAATCATGGCTACTGGTTCCGGACCTTTGCTGACCACGAAAGTTACATCAGTGTCACTCGGTACGACTTTTTCATCTGCTGCTGGAGTCTGTTCGATAATTTTCCCCTTGGCTACTGTGTCATCGTACTTTTCTGTCTTTTTAATATTACTTTCTTTAAATTCCAGCTCTTTTAGTCTGTCCACTGCATCTTCGTATTCTTCATCTACGTAATCAGCCATTTCTACCTTGGGGCTACCTGAGCTGACATAGAGCACAATTTCTTTATTCCGTTTCACCTGAGCTCCTATTTCAGGGCTTGTTTTCACGACTCGTCCTGCTTTTTGCTCATCACTTGGAAAATCTCTTGTTTCATCATCTACTTCTAAGCCGCTCTCTTTTAGTTTTTCACGAGCCCCCGATTCGGTCAAACCTGTCACATCGGGAATCATTACCTGACTTCTAGAACCCCCCGATGAAAAATAAGCCATTAGAGCGACGAGCGCCAATAAAGCTAATAATATTCCTGCAAAAACTCGTCTTTTTTTCTTCTTTTTCTTTGGCTTTTCAGCTTTATCGTCGGCTGCTTCTTCATGATCAGTCTTTGCTTCTTCTTCTTTTACCTCAGGATCAATCATTTCCTCCGGTAAAGGAGAGAGCACTTTGGTTTCATTAAGCATCGCTTGTGGATGCCAGACTGCTTCATTTCTTCGTTCAGGTGCTAAAGCGGTATCCAAATCCTTACTCATTTCTTCAGCACTTTTATAACGGTCAGCAGGTTCTTTAGCCGTTGCTTTTAAGACAACATTTTCTAGCGCTTGCGGTATCCCCTCATCTAAAACATGCAAAGAAGGAATATCATCTTGAAAATGTTTTAAAGCAATCGTTACTGCTGATTCGCCGTCAAAAGGAACACTTCCCGCCAGCATTTCATAAAGAATAATGCCAATCGCATAAATATCTGACTGCTTCGTTGCCATACTGCCACGAGCTTGCTCTGGTGAAAGGTAATGCACTGAACCAAGCATGCTATTGGTCTGTGTGATCGAGGTTTCCGATAAGGCAATGGCAATCCCAAAATCCGTAATCTTTGTCACACCATTTTCATCGATCAAAATATTCTGAGGCTTTAAATCACGATGAATAATCTGATGATCATGAGCCAAAGATACAGCTGAAAGAATTTGCTGCATAATATTAATTACCTCTGAATAATCCATTGGGTAATGAGTTTGGATGTAACGTTTTAAATCCATTCCCTTGACATACTCCATCACCAGATACTGCATGCCGTTATCTTCTCCCACATCATAAACTGAAACAATATTGGGATGAACTAATTCTGTTGCTGCCAAAGCTTCTCTTTGAAAGCGCCGGATCGCACTCTGATCATTTTGAAAATCATAACGTAACACTTTGACAGCCACTTCACGGTCTAAAATCAAGTCATCAGCTAAGAAAACATTTGCCATGCCTCCCATGCCTATATTTCCTTTAATTAAATAGCGACCACTCAGTTTTTTGCCGATATCAAGCATTCCTTACACCTCCAAAATGAATCATAAGGACAGTAATATTATCCAGACCACCATTTCGATTGGCAAGTCCTATCAAATTTTCTAAGACTTCTTCATCCTTTTCACTACTTAAAATAGTCTGCATAATATCCGTTTTAGAAACCATATTTGTCAAACCATCAGAACATAATAATAAATACTGCTGATCTTTACGTTTTTGTGTATAAACATCCACATCGATCATTCCAGGCATTCCTACACAGCGTGTAACAATATTTTTATTAGGATGATTTTCTGCCATTTCTTTAGAAATCTCTCCTGATTTGACCAATTCATTTACCAAAGAATGGTCATCTGTTAGCTGAATCAACTGATCACCGTTCAATAAATATCCGCGGCTATCGCCAACATGTGCTAAAGTAAAGTCCTCTTCAAAAATAGCCACTGCTTCAAGCGTTGTTCCCATTCCTGAAAAATCAGGATTTTCTAAGCCACTCTGATAGATCCTTTCATTTTCTTCTTGAATCACTTTGATCAGCCAGCTGGCTGCTTTTTGACTATTAGAGATCGTAGATTTTTCCCATTTATTGCCAATTTCTTTGACTGCTGTTTTACTAGCTACATCTCCTGCTCGATGTCCGCCCATACCATCAGCCAATAATGCCAGTGTGTATCCTTTGGCATTTTTAAATACTTCTACATAATCTTGGTTATTCTTTCTCACTTTACCTCTATCACTTTTAAAGCTAATTTTCATGGCATTCACCTCATTGTTTCTTGCGTAGACAGCTAATGAAAAAACCATCTGTATTATATTGATGTGGATATATAGTCAACATTTGATCACTTAAGCTTTCACGTAAATTAGCAGACACCGGCACAGGCAATAACTCGAATTCAGGATGTTGCCGCAAAAATTCTTTTACTACTTGTTGATTTTCTTCCGGAAAGATCGTACAAGTACTGTAAACCAGCCTTCCACCTACTTTCAAAGTCGGTGCAATGCTGGTTAAAATTTCCAGCTGAAGAGCGGCTAATCGTTTGAAGTCATCAGGTTGCTTCGTATATCTAATATCAGGTTTACGTCGCATCAAACCTAAACCAGAACAAGGGGCATCAACTAAAATACGATCAAATGTTGCTGGAGAAAACAAAGCAGCTACTTGACGTGCATCTAAACGGCGACTATCCACCACTTGAGTTAAGTGCAGCCGGCGAGCATTCTCCTTGATCAATTGTACCTTATGTTGATGTAGATCTAAAGCGACGACTTTGCCACCAGCTGCTGCTGATAAATAAGTTGCAATATGCGTAGTTTTACCACCTGGAGCAGCACAGGCATCTAATACCTGATTGCTTTTTTCTATTTGCAGTATAGGTGCTACCAGCATCGAAGTCTCATCTTGTAAAGTGGCTAAACCATTTTTAAATAAACTGCTTTTTACTGCAGAACCTTTTAGAGCAAATAAGCCACAAGGTGAAAGTGGACTTTTATTTGCTTTGATGCCTTCTGCAGCCAAGACATTAATGGCTTCTTGACGTGATATACGCCTTTCATCTATCCGGATACTCACATGACTCGGTGTAAATAAAGCCAGTCCTAATTTTTTTGTTTCTTTTTGTCCGATTTGTGCGACTAGCTTTCTTGTCAGCCATTGGGGCAAACTGATTTCAGTAGCCAGTCGCTTGATAGGATCTTTAATTAAAGAGGTCTTAGGGACCCCTTGCCGCTGGATGTTACGCAAAACACCATTGACAAATTTGCTGATTCCTACATTTCCGCGCTTTTTAGCAATTTCAACTGCTTCATTGATAACTGCATGATCAGGAACACGATCTAAATAAAGCATCTGATAAAGCGATAATTCTAAAAGTAATCGTACCCAATTATCTATCTTTTTAGCTTGAGCGATAAAAGGCTGCAAATAAAACTCTAGCAACAATTTACGACTTAAGCTACCATAGACTAACTCTGTCAATAAATGACTGTCCTTAATACTAAAATCACCCTTATTGATCATATCATTTAAAAGCAAATTAGAATAGGCTCCTCCTTTTTCAATTCGCTCAAGAGCCTGCAGGGCAGCATAGCGTACATTTAAAATCTGTTTATCTTTCATTTGCTCCCACCTGATCACCTTGTGTTATATTTTGACCTGTACCATTTAAAAAATCGCTGACTGACTGTTGACTTTTTCCAGCTGGCTGAATTTTCTTAAGAGCTAGCACGCTTTGTTTGCCACAGGCAATCCATAGTTGTTTTTTATCACGATAAATAATCGTTCCTGGCTGAGCTTTAGTCGTCTCTTCCGGTAATGGTTTGACATCCCAAATTTTCCAGCGTTTTTTCTGGTAAGTCGTATAAGCAATCGGCCATGGACGCATGCCCCGTACTTTTTGGTCAATTTCAGCAGCTGTCTGATGCCAATCAATAGCTTCTTGTGCATGACTAATATTCGGTGCAAAACTTACCTGGCTATCTTCTTGCGGAGTAGCTTTTAAATTACCCGTCAAAATTTGCGGCACCGTCTTTAACAGCAAGTCGCGCCCTAGTACACTTAATTTATCAAACATTTTACCGACATCGTCATCTTTAGCAATAGGAATAGCAGTTTGTGCATAAATTCCACCTGCATCCATTTTTTTTACCATTTCAATAATTGAAATACCCGTTTCTTTTTCTCCTTGAATAATCGCATAATGTACTGGCGCCCCTCCGCGATACTTTGGTAATAAAGAAGCATGAACATTAATTGCCCCGTACTTAGGTATTTCAAGTAATTTTTCCGGTAAAAACTGTCCAAAAGCTGCCGTAATAATCAAATCCGGCTGCAAGACTGCAATCTTTTCTACCTCTTTAGGATCTGCGATCTTCTCTGGCTGTAGAACCGGAATGTCTAGTTCTAAGGCTTTTTCTTTTACAGCCGTAGCAGTCAATTTATGTTTACGACCCACTGGACGATCCGGTTGAGTCACAACAGCTACTACATCATAAGCTGCTTGAACAAGCCCTGTTAAAATAGGCACAGAGAAAGCGGGCGTTCCCATAAAAACAATTTTTGTCATTTATTTCCTCCTAAATAAAGTTAACTGGTTCATTGTCAATAGCTACATATAACCCCTGTTGCTGATCCTTTTGTGTCTTATCTAAAATCTCTTTCAATAATACTGGCAGATGCGGTTCATCCTTATATTTGATGATCATCTGATAATAATAACGATTTTTAACTCTTGCAACTGATGCTGGACTAGGCCCCAACGTGATACTTTCAGAACTCAAGTCGTCCTTGATAAATCGGGCGATTTGAAACATCTTCTTAGCTGCCACTTGTTCCTTTGGATGGCTACAACTGATCTTTACCGTAAAATAATAAGGTGAGTAAGCACTTTGATGACGTAAAAACATCTCTTGACGATAGAAAGTCTCATAATCTTGTTGCTGTGCTAAGAGAATGGCATGGTGATCCGGATTAAAAGTCTGGATGATCACTTCACCAGCTTTTTGGGCCCTGCCGGCACGGCCTGAAACCTGTGTTAGCAATTGAAAAGTGTGTTCACTTGAACGAAAATCAGGCAAATTTAAAGCCGTATCAGCATTTAATACCCCAACTAGAGTAATATTGGGATAATCCAGACCTTTTGCAATCATCTGTGTGCCCAATAGAATATCTGCCTTCTGGTCACCAAATTGTTGCAGAATTTTTTCATGCGCCCCTTTTTTACGTGTTGTATCCACGTCCATCCTTAAGATTCTTGCTTGCGGAAATATAGCCTGCAGCTCTTCTTGTACTTTTTGTGTACCTGTACCATAATAACGAATCTTAGCACTGCCACACTCAGGACAATGGTGTGGTATCGCTTCTTCATGTCCACAATAATGGCAACGCATTGTTTTTGTATCCATGTGTAAAGTTAATGAGATATCACAATTGGGACAAGGTAATACATAGCCACACTCACGACACATTACAAAAGAAGAATAGCCACGTCGGTTCAGCATTAGAATAATCTGTTCTTTTTTATTCAAACGATCTCTGATTTTGTCTTGCAGTATTTTAGAAAAGCTGCTGTTATTATGATTAGCATACTCTTCTTTTAAATCAATAACTTGAACTTTGGGCAGACAAGCCTCAGGATCTGCTCTATGAGTCAAATGCAGCAAGTGATAAAGACCTTTTTGAGCACGTGCACGTGATTCCAAAGAAGGAGTCGCACTACCCAGGACAACTGGACAATGATTATATTTCCCTCGCCAGATTGCCAGATCGCGAGCATGATAGCGCGGTGCTTCATCTTGTTTGTAGGAAGCTTCATGTTCTTCGTCTACAATGATCATACCAATATTTTTTAAGGGAGCAAAAACTGCCGAACGTGCTCCTACTACTACCTGGGCTTCTCCTCTTTCAATTTTACGCCATTCATCATAACGTTCTCCCACTGACAAACCACTATGTAAAACAGCCACTGCATCGCCTAAACGGCTCTTAAATCGTTCTACCATTTGAGGCGTTAAAGCAATTTCCGGAACTAACATCATCGCTGTCTTGCCTTTGGTTAAAATATTAGCAATTACTTGTAAATAGACTTCTGTTTTACCACTACCCGTGATGCCTTCTAACAAAAAAACTTGAGCTTCTTGCTTTTCTTCGGCCAGTTTAATTACATTAACAGCGCTCTCTTGCTCCGAATTTAAGGATAAGGCGGTACTTTTAGCAAATGCATGATCTTGATAAGGATCACGATAGACTTCCTCTTTTTTAATCGTCAGCCAGCCTTGCTCTTCTCCCTTTTTTAATGCAGCCGATGTGATTGCCTTCTGGCTATAAAAGGATAAAGGTTGATGAGCATTTTCACTCAATAAATCAAGTAATTGACACTGACGTTTTGCCCCTTTTCTGACTTGGCCTTTTGCTTGAGCTAAATTACTTTTATCTATATGACTCTCCACATAACGGACCATTTTAACCTTATTTTTCTTTTTAACTACATACTGGAGCTCAACCACATTTTTCAGTCGTAGTTTCTTTAATTGGTTTAAAATACCCAGATTCTCTGCTTCTTGCCAGTCAATACTATTACTTTGAGTAAAATACTGTTGTTTAATCGGATGAGTTGAATCATTTAAAACAATTCTTTTTTGATACTCAGCTTTCATCACAGTGGGCAGCATTGTTTCCAGACAGGTGATTTTAAAAGCAAAAGTTGTTTTTTTCATATAGTCGGCTAAAGCTAATAGCTCTGTATTTAAAACAGGAGTTAAATCTAGTATTCGGACAATTGATTTTAGTTCTTGCTGATAATCACTTGTTTTTTTGACATTAACCACAAATCCCTGAATATGACGATTCCCTAACCCAAAAGGAACTTCGACACGCATCCCTGCTTCAACCACTTTTTCTACTTCTTCTGGTATTTGATAAGTAAATGGCTGGTCTGTTTGCATTGCCGGAACATCCACAATGACTTCAGCAAACTTTGACATCGTAATTTCCCCTTTCGGATTTTATTCTACTAAAAAAATAGTGATTTGACTACATCAGCCTCCTGCAAAGAAAAATCGTTGAACAATCTATGAAAATTTGTTCAACGATCCATACTAAGCTTTGTTATCTTCTTTAATTCGTTTTTCTAAGTTTTTTTGTTCTAATTCTTTTTGAGCCTTTTTTTCTTCTTCTTCCATTTTCAGACGAGCTCTTTTCAACTCAGGATGCGGATCGATAACGACTGTTTTAGCATCGATTTCTTCCAAAGCCTGGCCCACGCTCTTAACTGAATCAAAGTGTTCCAAAGTAGGTTTTGCTCCATTGTCTAATTCATGTGCCCTTTTACTGGCTAAAAGCACTAAAGAATACTTCGAATCCACAGCTTCGAGCAATGAATCGATTGAAGGTTTTAACATCATAATACTACAACTCCTCTAACATTTTTCTATATTTTCCAATAACACGTTCTACCCGAAAGTGCTCACTAGTGATAATATGTTTGATCCGATCTACGGCTTTATTTACTTCATCATTGACCACTGCATAATCATAAAGAGACATCATTTCAATTTCGTCTCTTGCAACTTTCATTCGTTGATCAATGATTTCTTCAGAATCAGTACCTCTACCTGTAATACGCGAGCGTAACTCCGTTAAATCAGGCGGAGTCAAGAAAATAAAGACACCATCGGGTACTTTTTCTTTTACCTGTAATGCACCTTGTACTTCAATTTCTAAAAAGACATCTTTTCCTTCAGATAAAGTTTTTTCCACATAAGGAAGTGGTGTACCATAATAATTACCTACATATTCAGCATATTCAAGCATCTGTCCACTTTGAATCATCTGCTCAAATTCTTCTCTTGTGCGAAAAAAATAATCTTGACCTTCTATTTCTCCGATCCGCTGTTTCCTGGTAGTCATGGAAATTGAATATTGAAAATCATTATCCTCACTTTCAAATATTGCTTTACGCACGGTTCCTTTACCTACACCGGAAGGACCGGATAATACAATCAATAAGCCCCGCTCTGTCATAATAGCGTCCTTTCTCTCTTGCTTTTTCGTTTACCGTCTATTTTGCACTTTTTTTAAGCAAGTTTCAAGAATAACTTTATTATAACGATACTTGTACCAAAAAACCAGTTTTACTTAGCTGATCAGTAGTAATTATTGTACATTTTGAACTTGTTCGCGCAGTTTTTCAATTGTTGTTTTCATTTCAACCACCAAGTTTTTGATCGGCAATGCAGCTGATTTAGAGCCTATTGTGTTTACCTCACGATTCATTTCTTGAATTAGAAAGTCCAGCTTGCGACCAATCGGAATCTTATGCTGTAATATCTCTTGCATCGTCTGCAGATGGATTTGCATCCGATCTAATTCTTCATGGATATCTCCACGCTGAATTATAATAGCCGTTTCTGTTAATAAACGATCCTGATCGACCTCTGCTTTTAAGTACTCATTTAATTTAGCTTGCAGTTTTTGCTTATAATCTGCTTCATAAGTCTGACTCAAGTTGATCACTGCCTGGATTTGCTGTACGACTAGCTGACGATTTTCTTCAAGTACTTTTGCTAATTGTTCTCCTTCGGTTCTGCGAGATTGATCATTTGCCGCAAGTGCAGCTTGAGTGGCTTGCTTTATAGTCTCGTCTAAATTTTCATCTTCAATCGCCTGATCTTTTATCTCAATGATCTCTTCTTTAGCTAATAAACTTACAATAATCTTTTCAGCACTTATTTGTTCACCAAAAATGGCCGTCGTTTTTTGCTGTAAGTCTCGAACTGCTGCTTCGATCAAATCCCAACGCAAAGTTACTTCTTTGGATTCTTTGATTTTAGCATGTAATTGGATCCACACTTCAACACGACCTCTTTGGATAGTATTATTGACCCATTGTCGTACTAAAGTTTCATATTGACTTAATTCTCTAGGAAGATGCAACTGAATATCTAAAAAGCGATGATTTACACTTTTAACTTCCACTTCAATTTGATATTCTTTGCTTTCTTGGATGGCTTTGCCAAAACCGGTCATACTTTTCATTTATACCTGATACTCCTTACTACATTTGCGCCAGACTTTGTTTTAAAGCTTCAAATTCTTCATTGCTGAGCGTGATGCCTTTACCCATTTTTTCATGATTTGGACTCCAGTCACGTAAATCAAATTTTGCCGGTCTTTCATTCCAGCTAACTAGATTTAGTTCTTTGCGCCACCCTTTGTTGTTTTCAGATAGTACTGCAATCTCTTCTAAAATTTCATAAGAAAAATCTTTTGTCATTTTATTCCCTCACTTTGTTAAAAATCCTAAAAACTTTGCTGCAATAATAAATAATTTTGCCTTCTCTGTTAGTGTAACAGAAAAAAACTCCATATGTTCTAATTGAGTAACCCAATATTTTAACTGATTACTTTGTGATAATATGCCATTTTCTTGATAGTACTGTTTTAACCACTCCTCCACAGAACGACTTACACTTAATTCTTTTTTAGGAAGTGTTAATTGCTTAATAAAAGCTGTTTTACAATAAAGTCGGTCAGGTCTCACAGCCAGTAACTTTCCCAACCATTCTGCCATCGCCAGCCCAGCATTTTCATAGACCACATGTGCACTATAATACTTAGAAAATTCTTGCCAGAAACCAGTTTGTTCTAACCAGTTCTTTTCTGTAATTGCTAACTTTTCAACAAAGCTTTGCCATTCTTTTTGCCAATCCGCTTCTTTTTCAAAAGTGTACCAATAACCTTGATAGTAATGAAAATATTTATATACTTCTAAATATCCAAGCTTTTCATTTAACTTTGAACGTGAACCATCAAACAGTAAAACATTACCCAAAGACCCTGCAGAGGAAAACATTACTTTGCTTACACTTTCTGGAAACGCCAATGGTTTTCGAAAACCCGGCCCTTTAGCATCTACACAAATACACTCAGTTGCTCCTTTTACCAGTGCAACATCAATAGGAAAATCATTACGGTAACCACCATCAATATAGTACTCCGATCCGATCTTCGAAGCTTGCATAGCAGGGAAAAAAGCAGCCGATGCAATCAAATATCGCCAGCTATCAGAAGTCAGATCAACTGCAAATACTTTTTCTCTTAAGCCTCTTAAGCGTGTTGTACAAACGAACAAGGGCAGCTTTTTTTCAATTTTTCCTTTTTTCACAATCCGATAAATCAGTTGCTGTAAGGGAATCGTGCTGATTCCCTGCTCTTTTATTGCTGTTTTAGCCATACGATCAATTTGCCCAAGCAATTGTTTAAGAGAAGGCGAATCAGCTGCCGGCATGGGTAAGGCCAAAATTTGTTGTGTATCAATATCTTGCCAGATTGCCTGTGCTTGTTTCACATCATCCATAATAATTAAAGCTGCATTTAACGCGCCAACTGAAGTGGCTGTTATGAAATCAAAAGAAATGGCTAGTTTTTTTAAAGCACGCCAAACCCCTATTTGATAGGCACCACTAGCTCCACCACCACTTAATACTAAGGCTGTATGATAAGACAAATTTTTTTCATAGCTATTATTTTTTTTATGATAACCTTGTAAAAACAGCCATTCATTCAACATAGCTGAGTCCTTGAATCGCCATTCTAATGTAGTAACAAAATAGCTACGCGCAAAATTTTCCACCAGAATAATTATTTTTTCCCAAGAGACAGATTCTAGATCATCACAAAGTAAATTATCAATAACCATACAATTTCCCTTTTTTTCCACACTAATAAACAGCCTGAAATCGTCTGTCTGCAGTTGCCAAGCTTGATTGTTACGGCAATTTTTTAAAAACGCCGTTCTTGCTTGAGTATGTGACTGATAAAATGGAAATGGTTGGTAAAAAAAACGAAAATTTTTCTTTAACTGAATAACTTCAGAAAAATAAAGCATTTTACTAAACATAAAGCTCCTTTCTCTCAAAATTTATTAAAGAGCTTAATTGAGTGAATTTTGTAATCTATATTTAAAGGAAACGAAACAAGCATTTTTCAATAATTTATTGTAAAATAGAATTATAGGCTTTATAGAAAAGAGGTGAGTTTAGCATGCCCAACTTTGTTTACGTACATATTGACAATATCAGTAATGCTGTCTTAACACAAGAAATTTCAGCAGCTGATTTTCATAACGGAATTATCCACCAGCCACGTAATTTATTACTTTTGGATCCAACAAACGATATGGGAGAATTTGAAGCGCACACAGCTATGAAAATTATTCGCGGTAGTGAAGCAGTTGAAAAATATTTCCAAAGTGCTGAGCGAAAAAATATTCGAAGTAATAAATGGATTGATTTTACGGATACTTTAATGTTAAAAGAACTGTCTGCTATTGAAATTTCCGAACTGCTGTATTTTGGCCATATGAAAACTCATCTACACTCTCCTTTTTTTTATAAATTACAAAATAACTTTGCTTATTTTAATTTGCAAGATGGCTTAACTCGAACTTATTATCGTTATTTAGATGAATTTTATCACGTTTTATCCCAAAAAATAACACATATCGTATTGGAAAAACTGAATAGTAAACGTTCTTTTTTCCAAAAACCTAAAAGTATTAAAGCCGTACCAGCTGATATTATAAAAAAACTGAGTGATATGATGAAAGAAGGTTTAGTATTTTCTTTCGACCAGACAGAATTCAAAAACAAGAAATACGAAATTCCTCTATATCTAGTAGAGGATACGCGAATACGTAAAGGTCATATTGTTTTACAAGACGATGCACTCATTGGTGATTTAATTTATTATTCAAATAAAAATACTTGGGAACTAAAAGTTAATTTCGATGAATTAGAGCTATGGTCATTACCAAATAGTTCTTTATAATAAAAATTAGCAGGGGATGAAAAAAATCATCCCCTGCTAATTTTTATTCCTTAATATTTATATTTTCACTCAGTTTTGCCCAATGATTGGTCGGGCCATGTCCGCCACCTACGAAAATCTCCTCTTCAATTGCCCCTTGGATAAAACGTTTAGCGGTTATAACAGCTTCTTTAAATAAATACCCCTTGGCCAGTTCTGCCGTAATACAAGCCGAAAAAGTATCGCCTGTACCATGTGTATTTTTAGTCATGATCCTGGGAGCACTTAATTCTAGAAAATTACCTTCTTCTGACAACACATAATCCGTTGATTGTTCTCCTGAAAAATGACCGCCCTTAATAATTACATTATTAACACCCATTTTTTGTAATTGATATGCGGCTTTTTTCACTTCTTTTTTAGTCTTTATTTTACTTCCAATCAATATTTCTGCTTCAGGCAGATTAGGCGTGACAACAAAAGCCAGCGGGAGTAATGCTTGCCTGATTGTATCAACTGCAGCTTTTTGTAACAAAGGATGTCCACCTTTAGCAATCATTACAGGATCCACGATCAAAGGACCGAAATCAACTTTCTTATAATTATCAACGACTGTTTGTACATGCTCTTTATCAAATAACATACCTGTTTTAGCTGCCTTAATTTCATAATCAGCAGCTAAAGACTTAAATTGTGCAGTGATAAAAGCAGGGGGCACTGCTAAGCTTTCCTGCACTCCTAAGGTATTTTGAGCAGTCAGAGCTACAAAGATATTCATACCAAAAACTTTACGATTTTGAAAAGTCTTTAAATCGGCTTGAACTCCAGCACAACCACCAGAATCAGAACCTGCGATCGTGACTGCTTGGGGAGTTTGTTTTTTCATTTATTTTTCCTCCAGTCGAAGAATCTTTTCTTTCATGCGATGAACTTTTTGAGTGATATTTTCTGCCTGCATAATTTCACTGACCACTGCAATTCCTGCAATTTTACTCTG
>DATGVB010000193.1:0-8888 GCA_035300805.1 Tetragenococcus sp.
AAGGTGATGGTGTTCAAACCTCTGGGCTAGGTGGTAATTCGCCCTCAGATTTAACAGTTGGCACGGTATTAAACTCACAGACTGATGATTTTGGCTTAGATCAAAAAATCTATGTCAAACCAGCTGCTGATGCAAGTGATATAACAGTTGTAACTATCATAGAACGCACTGTGGGTGAAGATTAGATGGTAAAAGATAAGAAAAAAATTTATATTGCATTTGCTTTCTTTTTGATTATGTTACTGGATGCCCATTTAACAAGAGCTTTTATTGCTTGGGGCAATGGCACAAATGTATGGACGACACATCTTTTGCTACTTGTGCTGATGTTTTGTGCCCCTAAGTTTTCTCGTAGATATATGTTGATTGTTTCTATTATTTTAGGTTCGATCTTTGATTTATATTTTATGGGGATATTAGGAGTTTATGCGGTAAGTTTACCGCTAGTTGTTTGGCTGATGGATCTCTTATCGGAGATTTTATATCAAAATATTTTTACTATGTTTTTTGGTACAATTATTTTGATTACTGGTTATGAAGTCATTGTTGCAGCTATCCAATTCCTTTTTAAAGTCTCGACGATCAGTCCAGTTTTTTTTATAGCTCAAGTTTTAGGACCAACTTTGTTGATCAATATGCTTTTCTTTTTTCTTTTATATTTCATATCTAGCCGGTTACTTCCTTAAGAGTAACTGGCTTTTTTGACGAAAATAAGAAGAAATTTCTATTTTTCTTATAAATGAAATGTATTTGTAACATTTCTTTTATTGTAATGTCATATGTCTATGTTACAATGCTTTTATCATTGAAAAAGTGTTTAAGAATTCTTAAGGTCTTAAGCAAATATTAAAAACCCAGTCGGAGGAATGAAAAAGTGAAAAGACGTGTATTATCAGCATTATTGACATGTTCACTAACACTTACTGCAATTGCAGCTCCAAGTGTGGTCTTAGCAGAAGACTTTGATCAGCAACTTGAACAAAAAAATAAAGAGATTAGTGATTTACAAGGTCAACAAGCTAGTGTTCAGTCAGAAATTAGTGCATTAGAGGGTCAAGTTTCAGGTATTAATACGAAAGCTCAGTCTTTACTTGCAGAACAAGAAGATTTAGCGCAACAATCTAAGAAATTAGAAAAAGAAATTAAAGCTTTAGAAAAAAGAATTGCCAAGCGTGAAGAAGCAATTAAAGAACAAGCACGTGATGTACAAATCAATGGTTCTGATACTAACGTTATCGATGCTGTTTTAAATGCCGATTCATTAACAGATGCTTTCAAACGTGTTCAAGCAATGAACACTATTATTGGAGCAAATAATGACTTAGTTCAACAACAAAAAGATGACCAAGCAGCA
The DNA here is from genome assembly GCA_035300805.1 of Tetragenococcus sp. Lineage (GTDB taxonomy): Bacteria > Bacillota > Bacilli > Lactobacillales > Enterococcaceae > Tetragenococcus. The sequence goes on from DATGVB010000193.1 coordinate 1,355, forward strand.
GTTGAAAAGAAACAAGACAAGGTTGCCGGAAAACAAAAAACAATTCAGGAAAATCAAGCAACATTAGAACAACAAAAGGGTGAGCTACAAGCTGCTCAAGCGGATCTTGATTATAAAAAAGCTGATTTAGCTTTACAAGAAACATCAAAAGCTAGTGAGAAGAAAGAAATTCAAGAACGTAAAGAAGCTGCTGAAGCTGAACAAGCTAGAGTTGCTGAAGAGCAACGTAAAGCTGAAGAAGCACAACAAGCAGCACAAGAACAGGCTGCAGCTGAACAAGCAGCACAAGAAAATGAAACTCAAACTGGTGAAAGTGAAGAAACTCAAGAAACTCAAGTAGAAGAAACTACTACTGAAGAATCAACACCAGAAACAGAAACTTCAACAACTGAAGAAGCAGAAGTTTCATCAGACGAAGAACCAACACCAGAAACAGAAACTTCAACAAGCGAAGAAGCTGTACAGGAATCAAGTTCACAAGAAAGCAGTACTTCAAATACTGTAGCAGCTCAAGAGGAAGCTCCAGTTGCCAATACTACTAACAATAGTGGCTCAACTACTTCAAATAATAATAGTGGAAGTACAACTTCTAACAGTAACAAACAAAATAATACAGTAACAAAGCCTAAAAAAGAAACTGTAACTCCTGTAGCTTCTAATAACGGTGACGTTATTTCAACAGCAAAACAATACATTGGAGTACCTTATGTATGGGGTGGAAGAACTCCTAGTGGATTTGATTGCTCTGGCTTTGTACAATATGTCTATAAACAAGCAACAGGTCGAGATGTAGGTACTTGGACAGTTCCTCAAGAAAGTGCTGGAACACAAATTTCTGTTAGTCAGGCACAAGCAGGAGACTTGTTATTCTGGGGTTCAAAAGGTGGCTCATATCACGTAGCGATTTCATTAGGTGGTAGCTCGTTTATTCATGCTCCTCAACCAGGTGAAAGTGTTAAAATCGGAAATACTCAATACTTCCAACCAAGCTTTGCAGTACGTATGTAAGAATAATTAAGATCGACGAGAATAGCTCGTCGATCTTTTTTTATATAAAATAACTGATAAATAATCCTAAACTTAAAAAAGGAATAAAAGGCAGCTTAATTATTTTGATGCTTCTTTTACCAGTGAAAAAGAGGATAGTATAAATAATTAAGGCACTACTGCTGGACAAAAATAAAAGTTCGGCCAATTGGATAGGAGTTAACCAAGGGACCCAAAAAGCGAGAATAATAAGATCACCCAATCCAATAGAGTTTCTGAAAAATAAAAGAATGATCAGACAAATTAGCAGAAAACAGACTATGCTGATCCAATAAATAGGTTGCTGACTTTTCAGCATTAAGATAGTTAAAGCAAGATGAGTAGGGTAAAAAAGTTTAACTTCTAACAACAGATAATAAATATCAACTAAAGAAAGTAAAAAACAGGAAGTTAACCATAACAAAGTTATCCACTTTTTTTCCTGTGTAAAACTAAACCAGAAAATAATTCCGTAGATAAGTTCTCCCCAGAAGTAACTTGTGGAAAACTTCTGCTGACAACTATGGCATCGAAATTTTAATAAAAGAGCAGAGAATAAAGGAATCATTTCCCAAAAATGTAAACACCGCTGACAATGATTACACTTTGAACGACTGATTACGATTGGTTGGTGAATAGGTAAACGTTCAGCTAATACACATAAAAAAGATCCCAGACAACTGCCGATAATAAAATAATACATAGAAAGAGCCTCCTTATTTTTGTTTTCACTATATATAAACGCAAAAAAAAGAGATTTCTTTTTTTAAAATAATAATTTTAAGAAAAAAATTATTTTTTATTAAAAATTTCTAATGAAAAAACAAAATTATAAGAAAATGTTGCTATATCAATGTTTACTTCGTTTCATCCATTATTTTCAAATAATAGATTTTATTGTACTTTTTTTATCTTTTGTTTTATGCTTAGAGTATAGAGAAAGAGGAGGAATTATAGATGAAGTTTGAAAAAACAAAAGAAGTATTGAATCAATTGGTGGCAGATTTAAGTCAGTTTTCAGTTGTGATTCATCAAACACATTGGTATATGCGTGGACCTGAATTCTTAACCTTACACCCATTAATGGATGAATTCATGGATGAAATCAACGATCAACTAGATGTGATTTCTGAACGTCTGATTGCTTTGGATGGTTCACCTTATTCTACCTTACAAGAATTTGCTGATCATACGGGTATTGAAGATGAAATTGGTACATGGGGTCGCCCTATTCCAGAAAGAATGGAAATTTTGGTTTCAGGTTATCGTTATTTAGCTGATCTTTATCAAAAAGGTATTGACATTTCAGGAGCTGAAGGTGACGATAGTACGCAAGATATCTTCATTGCTTACAAGACAGATCTTGAAAAGAAAATTTGGATGGTTCAAGCCAAACTTGATAAAGCACCGAATATTGATCCAGCACATGAAGAAACACGCTAACATAGTGAAAAGACTGGGATTTGATTCCCAGTCTTTTTTTGCGGATTTTTTCTAATTTTAAAGAAAATCATTGACTTTATGCTATTTTATGGGTATTATATTAAATGGTATTGTTTGCCCCACAAGAGCCCCGGAAACTCAAGTGTATGTCAAACATTCGAAATTGAATTGGAGGAAAAAATCTTGCGTACAACATATATGGCTAAAGCAAGCGAAATAGAACGCAAATGGTATTTAATAGATGCCACTGATGTTCCTTTGGGACGTCTTTCAACGGTAGTTGCGGCTATTCTTCGTGGAAAAAATAAACCAACTTATACACCTCATGTGGACACAGGTGATAACGTTATTGTAATCAATGCAGACAAAGTAAAATTAACTGGTCACAAAGCGGCTGATAAAAAATATTATCGACATTCACAACACCCAGGTGGTTTGAAAGTAACCACTGCTGGTGAAATGCGTGCGAAAAATTCTCGTCGTTTGATTGAAACTTCTGTAAAAGGCATGCTTCCTAAAAATACTTTAGGTCGCGCACAAGGTATGAAGCTACATGTTTATGGTGAAGCTACTCATCCGCATGCTGCTCAAAAACCAGAAGTACTAGACATTACAAATTTAATCTAATAGGAGGGAATTTCATTGGCACAAGCTCAATATATCGGCACTGGTCGTCGTAAAAATGCAGTTGCTCGTGTACGTTTAGTACCAGGCACTGGTAAAATTACTGTAAATAAAAAAGATGTTGAAGAATATATCCCACACGCTGACTTGCGTAAAGTCATTAACCAACCATTTGGTGTAACAGAAACAGAAGGTTCATATGATGTTTTTGTTAATGTAGATGGTGGTGGTTATGCTGGACAATCAGGTGCGATTCGTCATGGTATTGCTCGCGCATTGTTAGAAGTGGATCCTGATTTCCGTACAGCTTTAAAACGCGCTGGTTTGTTAACACGTGATGCCCGTATGGTTGAACGTAAAAAACCAGGTCGTAAGAAAGCACGTAAGTCTTCACAATTTTCTAAACGTTAATCAACGAATTATAGGATTAGCCTTAAAAATTTTAATGATAAAAAAGCATCAGCAAAATATTTTGCTGATGCTTTTTTTAGTTTGTATTTGTTAGACTGCTACTGTATTAGTGTGTATAAAGAAAAGCTGATAACAGATATAAAAGAGTAATATGGGTCGGATAAAAAAGATAGAAAAAGTATTTATGCCCAGGTCCTTTTTCTCCGTTGTAAAACCAGATAGGTATAATAGAAAATATCATCAGCCATTGAGTAGTGCCTAAAAGACCATAAATAAGCGCAGTTACTGCAATGATAAAACATTGCAGTGCACGTTTGTCTTTGCACAGATATAATAGTGGTATCAACAAAACCATAAAACTATTTTCTGCTAGTAATATAGCTGGTGAGAGGGCTATTACTACTTTCATTACATTGAGTGATAACGTATGGTTGCCTACTAGAACGATCAAGCTGACTGCAGTGAAGACAAAGGGGAGTAGGAACCATAGGCAACCAGCTAATAGATGTTTACCAGTGTGATCTGCCTTTGCTAGTTTAAATTGGTCGACTCCAGCCATAAACATTGTACCAACAAATAAGTCACGGAAAATATTATTAATTAAAACCACTTGATCATACTGTACGATATCTTCTAAAAGATTAGTTAAGATAGACATTAGTACCATGCTGAGATACAAGCGTATCATATAGTTCTTTTTATTGTGAGTATGACTATAACCGACAACGCTGGTAAAAAAGAACAGGACTGCAACGGGGCGACCAAACCAGTCTAACCATGCAGGAGCTCCGAAAGGGACAAACATCTGATGAATATGATCAATGACCATCAGTATGACTCCCATTGTCTTCAAGTTAAAGGTAGAAAAGCCAGTGAATTTTTTCAGTGTTTTCATTATTGCTCCTTTTAGTTTTAAAATGAATATTTTTTATTTTCCACAAAAATTGAAGTGATTTTTCATTAAATGCGTATTTTCAATTGTGGTGGATAAAATTTTTTACGTATACCATTGAACCTCCATATTAAAAATTTTTATTAGGTATATAAATTCTCTAGGTAAGTCTATCTTCAATCTGAACTGTTATTGTTAAATTGCTCTCTAATTTTTTATTATTAAGTGATGGACACTATTTTTATTAAGATTTTTTCCTGTAGTAAATATCGATTAAGAGATTTTGAGATACAACCTTAATGTTATGTTACATCTATTATCAAATAATGACATTACAGCGATAACGTTTTTCATAAAAGATTTCTTTATAGAAAGTAATTAGTTTAGTTGTTTTAAATACCAGCGATCCATTGCTGTATGGTCAGTATCTATTAAAGGAGTGTCTAGCCGGACAAAGCCGTATTTTTCGTATAAGGACCAGGCTTTGCCTAAATTGGTGTGGGTTTCTAGGTAACAGGCAGTATAGTATTGGCTGGCAAAAGCCAAGGCAGTATCTATGAGTCGACTGGCTAACCCGTTTCTTTGATAGGTATCTGCTACATATAATTTCTGCAATTCGCAAATATGAGGAATTTGCTGCAGGGGTGCTATCCCTGCACCAGCGATAATTTTCTCTTGATCTGTAACAACCCAGTATTGAGCGTGATTTAACTGCTGATAATAATGAGACAGTTCGGTTAAATACGGATCAAAATAGGCAGTTCCTGGGTGGTCAAACCCACGACTTTTTAATGAGTGACGAATGAGTTTTGCGATCTGTAAATTATCTTTTGCCTGAATGGGTCTAAGATCCATGATAACCTCCCAGTATTTTTAGATATCATTATAGTTAAGTAAATACCAAGATAATTCCTAGGTAAAATCTAGGTATTACCTAGGAAAAATAAAGTAGCGCGATCTGTCCTTTTACTCTGTGTGTGTTTCGTTCCACAATAGTTTTAGTTGTTTTTCCAATGCTGTGGCCTGTTCTTCACTAGCGGTAATTAATACAACTGTGTCAAAACCGGCTAGCGAGCATTTGACTTCGTCTATCTCACTGTCATCGATCGTAGCTGATAGTAGATTTGCATGGTCGGCCAAAGTGTGAATGATGATCAGAAATTGGACATGTTCAATTTTTGTCACTGTATCGTTGATCACACTAGTTAACTTATTTGTTTCATTAAAATTATCTGCTTCGGTATTATATGACATGAATTTAGTTTGACCGGTTTCGTCTATACCCTTGATAATTTGCAGTTCACGAATATCTCTTGAAATGGTTGCCTGAGTTGTATCTACTTCTTGTTTTTGTAAGTATGCCAGTAATTCTTCTTGTGTACGAATGGTGTGTTGGCTGACTATTTGTTTAATCAAAGCTTGTCGTTCATTTTTATGCAAAAAATCACCTCCATTATTGTATCTTCATTCATAATGATTATAACAGAAAGAAACTGATTATTCTATTGAATCGAATTTTTAACTAGTTGTCGATGGTGTGTTAAGAGCTTTTAAGGCGATTTCTACATTTAAGGAGGTCCCATATTTCAAAGCCCTTTCATCAATATTAAATTTAGCATGATGATTCATATAACCAAATCCATCTTCTGTTTTACCAGCGCCTAATAAAAAGAAAGCTCCTGGTTTTTCCTCCAGATAACTGGCAAAATCATCACTTGACATAATGGGCTCGTGAGTCAGAATATTATCGGCTCCAATTACTTTTTTTGCGGCTTTTTTGACAATATCTGTTGCTTGTAAATCATTTATGATCGGGCCTAAGCCTAGAATATAGGATAAATCGGCTTTTGTTTGATGCATGGCGCAATTATGTTCAATCACCCTTTCAATGGCTTGCTTTAGTTCTAATCTTACTTCAGGGGTCATGAAACGTGCAGTACCAAGAATTCGGGCAGTTTCTGGTATAACATTATCGACCTTGCCCGATTGTAATGAACCAATTGCAATGACAGCTTGTTCGGTTGCAGGTAATAAACCAGTGACGATCTGATTAAGATCAGTTACGACTTCAGCTGCAGCTAAAATAGGGCTATTTCCTTTTTCAGGAGTAGAAGAATGGGTACCTTTACCAGTAATCGTCAAATCGATGGCATCACAACCTGCCATGAAGGTATCTGGTTTGATGATGATCTGCCCAACAGGAATGTCTTGTACAATTGAAATATGTTGACCGAAGATCATATCGACATCATTTAGTACGCCAGCTTTTACCATTACTGATGCGCCACCTGGGGCTTGTTCTTCGGCTGGCTGAAAAATAAACTTGATTTTACCATGAATTTGGTTTTGCATGCTTGCAAGAATACTTGCAGCGCCCAAAAGCATTGCGATATGTGCATCATGTCCACAAGCATGCATCGTGCCTTCATTTAGTGAAGGGAAAGTCACGTCAGCTTCTTCTTTAATCGGTAAAGCATCAATATCTGCTCGTAAAGCAATTGTTTTACCCGGGAAATCTCCTTTTAAAACTCCTACAACACTATTATTGATCGGTTGACTGATTTCAATTTTCCCAAAACTAGCCAGGATACGGCGGATTTCTTGGGACGTCTTGACTTCATGGTAAGATAGTTCTGGGTGTTGGTGGAAGTATCTGCGCCAGCCAATGACCTGTTGTTCTATTTCAGTAGTAATATGTTTGATTTGCATTTTTTCACCTGATTTCTAATCCCTATCATAGACGAAATTATTACAACAGTAAACAATTAAAAATAATGGGAAATAATGATAGAACATCTTAAATCTTCTAGTAATTTAAGCGAGTTTTTGCTATAATCGTAACGATTGAATAACTTAAGAGAGTAGCTTTTTTGATATTTGTCTAGCGAGTCCGGATAGAGTGCAAGCCGGATCAATAAAAGAAAGTGAAGCGTACTTGAGTCATTTTGCCTAGGCAAACGGGATCTACCGTTATCAGATAAAGCTGGTTTGAGAACAAACAAGTAGAGTGGTACCGCGGGAAATCTCGTCTCTAGTGTCTATGGCGGACATTAGGGATTTTTTGTATTTTAAGGAGGAAATATGAATAATAAAGAAATCGTAGCACAGAAGCTATATGCAGTTGTAAGTGAAAATCTA
>DATGVB010000194.1:0-19128 GCA_035300805.1 Tetragenococcus sp.
AAGATTACTGAAAATGGTAAAATAACTGGAACAATTGGTGTAAAAACTTTTTTGGGCAAAGGCCATCAGTATGAAATTGACACGGATTTAGGTCGGATGTTAGTCACAGATCATAGTCACGAAGCGTTACAAACAGGAACAAAAGTAAAATTAGATTTTCCAAGTAATAAATTAATTATCTTAGAAGGAGAAGAAGAGTAATGAAAAAAATGTTGGGAGTAAGTTTATTGTTATCTGCGGGATTATTATTAGGAGCTTGTGGTAACAGTGAAGCAGCAAAAAATGATACGACAGAAAGCGGGAGTACTGCAAAAGGAAAACAGGAAATGATCGTTTCAACTTTTGGTTTGAGTGAAGATATTGTAAAAAAAGATGTGATCGTTCCCTTTGAAAAAGAAAATGATGCAAATGTAACACTTGAAGTGGGGAATAGTTCAGATCGCTTTACCAAGTTAAAAAATAACCCCAAAGCTAATATTGATGTAATTGAATTATCACAAAATCATTCGGTTGAGGGCAATAGTGAAGAAATGTTTTTGAAAGTTACCGAAAAAGAAGTACCGAATATTGCTCAACTAACGGATGGCGCAAAAGAAGTTTTTGCAGCTGGTGCGGGTGTTCCTTTTACCATTAATAGTATCGGGATCATTTATAATGAAAAAGAAACAGGCAAAGAAATTAAAGATTGGTCAGATTTATGGGATAAAGATTTAAAGGGAAAAATTTCTATACCAGATATTACTGCCACAGGGGGACCGTTGTTTATGTATGTGGCAAGTGAATACAAAAACCAGAATATCGCAGCAGATGACGGAAAAAAAGCTTTTGAAGCTATGGAAGAATTAAAACCAAATGTGGTAAAAACTTATTCAAAATCTTCTGATTTAGCGAACATGTTCCAATCTGGTGAGATCTCGGTTGCAGTGGTGCCTGATTTTGCGGTAGACGTGATCCAATCAGCCAATGAATCAGTTGAATACCTTGTTCCTGAATCAGGAACTTATGCTAATTTTAATACGATCAATATTCCTAAAAATACGAAGAATAAAGAATTAGCCTATGACTATATCAATTATCGTATCAGTGCCGAAGCTCAAAAACGTAAGGCATTGTCGCTTAACGAAGGTCCGATCAATGAAACTGTTGAGCTTTCAGATGAAGAAGCTGAGAATAAAACTTATGGTGATATTGAAAAACGTAGTCAGCCTGTTGATTTTAAATTTATTAATAAGAATATGACTAGCTGGATCGACCAATGGAATAAACTAATGAACCAATAAAAGGTGGTTTTTGAATGAAAGTAGATTTACTGATCAAACAAGCTCATGTTTATCAGACACCAACCCAAAATTTTGCAAAAAAAAATGTGGCAATTAAAGCAGGAAAATTTTATTACATTGCAGATGAGGATATGTCTGTCATGGTGGCAGATAAAGTTATTGAAGCACAGGGAAAATACATGATACCAGGTATGATCGATTGTCACATGCATATTGAAAGTTCAATGACAACTCCTAGTATTTTTTCTGAAGTTGTAAAACGCTATGGTGTGACTACAGTGATCGCAGATGCTCATGAAATCGCAAATGTTGCAGGTATAAAAGGCATGCAGGAATTTATGTCAAATGACGAGACTTTGCTGGATATTTTTTACGCCATTCCTTCTTCTGTTCCCTCAACGGCTCCTGCTTTAGAGACTACTGGAGGGATCATAGGCCTAGCCGAAGTTAAAGCACTTTTAACTGATCCACGAATCATTTGTCTAGGTGAAGCGATGAATTATTACGGGATTGCTTATGATAAGGAGTCTCTGATCAGACAGATCATTGATTTATGCAAAAAGACACGACCAACGATGCCGCTGGAAGGACATATTCCTAAAATATACGATTATGAACTCGCCGATTTTCTTTTTAGCGGGATCACTTCTGATCATACACAGCAGTTTGCTGATCATATTTTGGAAAAAATTCAAGCGGGTTTGTTTATTCAGTTTCAAAAAAAATCGATTTCGCCTGAAAATATGGCTATAATAAATGATCATGATTTATATGATTATGCTTGTTTTATAACGGACGATGTTATGGCCGATGACTTACTTACAGGGCATTTAAATGAAAATGTCAAGCTGGCGATTCAATGTGGTATGCCAGTTGAAAAAGCGATTTACATGGCAACTTATACACCAGCACGTAGAATGAGTTTAAATGATCGTGGGATGATTGCTCCAGGAAGGTTAGCCGATTTTTCTTTAGTAAATGATTTAAAAGAACTGGCAATTGATTCGGTCTACAAAAAAGGAAAACTGGTTTTCCAAAAAGGAGATACAATTTCCTATCCGCAAGAAAAAGAGAAGTTTTCATCTGAACTTTATCAGAGTGTTCATTGTCGTAAATTGTCATCAGCGGATCTAACGATAGCAGTGGACACGCCAAATAATAGCGTACGCTGTCATGCTATTCAAAAACAAAAAGTAGGGACCTTTACCAAAGCAATCACTAAAGAAGTAGCCGTAGAAAAGGGAGTCTTGCAATTAGAAAAAAGTCAACTTGCTCAGCTACTGGTAATGGAGCGTTATGGCAAAAACGGTAATATCGGACGGGCGCTGATTGATCAGCCCTTAAAGAAAAAAGGGGCGATCGCAACCACTTGGGCTCACGACCACCATAATCTGATGGTTATGGGAAATGATGAACAATCGATTTTAATTGCCCAACATTATCTGCTGGAAATTCAAGGCGGTTATGTGGTTGTAAAAGAAGGAAAAGTTATTGCTAGCTGTCCTTTACCAATTGGCGGGATTCTTTCACAAGAAAAACTTGAAGTTCTGGGTAAAGATCTAAAGCAAGTACGGGCGGCTATGCAAGCGCTGGGATATGAAAATACCAATGAAATCATGTCTTTTTCAACACTAAGCTTACCAGTTTCACCGGCAATCAAGGTGACTGATTTTGGCATGATGAATACTAAGGATCAAGTTTTTTATCCTTTAGTATTTCCAGAAGATGGAAAAGTTTTGAATTGAAAAAAGAGAAGCCGCATCTAAGCTGGCTTCTCTTTTTATGGTTACAAGTCAGACAAAGTAGTAGCCATAAAAGGATTTATGGTTACAAGTCAGACAAAGTAGTAGCCATAAAAGGATTTATGGTTACAAGTCAGGCAAAGTAGTAGCCATAAAAGGATTTGCGGTTACAAGTCAGGCAAAGTAGTAGCCATAAAAAAATTTATGATTATAGGTTCAGCAAATTACTAGCTAATTAAACTGTCTTATTTGGTTCGTCAAGCCAGTTAGTCGTTACGATTTTTAAGATTGCGGCAACTGGAACCGCTAAAAACATGCCTAGGACACCAAAGTAAGCTCCACCGATCGTAATAGATATAATAATAATGATCGGATTTAGATCAAGTGCTCCACTCATAATACGAGGACCGATAAAATTGCCATCGATCTGTTGTAAGATTAATAATGAGAATAAAGCCGTGAGTGCTAATTGCCAACCTCCACTAAAGAAAGTGATTACCGTAGTTACAATTGAAGCGAAAATTGAACCAAAATACGGGATCATATTACATATTCCCAGCAAAATTCCTAAAGTAACAGCAAAAGGTACTTCTAGGATCGTCAGTAAAAGTGTAGCTAAAATGCCCATAATACAAGCATCAATAAATTGCGAACTGATAAATCTATAGAAAACCAGATGAGTTGTCTGCAGCCATTTTTTACTTTCCTGATAAATTCGCTTTGAAAATATTTTTTGAGCTAATTTATCAGTAAAACTCAAAATAGAGTCTTTAAAAACCAGAGCATAGATTGAAATGATCAGTGATAAAAAAGCATTAAAGACTAGTGAAGAAAGATTTTTAGTCAATTCACCTAAAGATAGTAAAGTTTGTGCCCATTGGCTTAATAATTTTTCAGGTGAATAGTCAGCAGTGATCGTTTTTAAGAGATCTTCAATATGAATCACTTCAAGAATACCTTCGGCTTGCAGCTTGTCAAATAGGTCCATGATATAACTATAGAATGTCGGTAGTAAATTCAATAAGTCAACGATATTATTGACTATCAGCGGGATCACATAATTTAAAGTGACAAAAAAGAGATAAATTAAAATCAGATATAATATTAATACACTTAGTCCGCGACAGTGTTTTTTAAAAAAGCCTAATTGTATTTTTTTTAAAAGATTCTCAAGTCTTTTTTGAGCGCCACTTAGTAAATAGGCAAATACAAAGCCAAGTAAAAAAGGAGAAACTACGCTGAAAAATCGGGACAGAATTTCATTGATGACTTGAAAATTTGTAATCACACAATAGCCGATAATCACTGCCATTACAAATAAGAAGCGTATCAGCCAATAATTCCAGTCAATTTTTATTTTTTGCAATAGGGTCACCTCGTTGATGTAGTTGTATTGTATCTCATATCTGGCTTTTGGGTATAAAAGTCAGGTTGACGATTCATTCACTGGTCAGTAAACTCATTGCTATCATATTTTAAATGAGCAGTCAAAGAAACGATTATTTTTTTTCATCTTCATCCATCTTTAAGATTGCCAGGAAGGCTTCTTGCGGTACTTCGACACTGCCGATTTGTTTCATTCGTTTTTTACCTTCTTTTTGTTTTTCTAGTAATTTGCGTTTACGTGACACGTCACCACCATAGCATTTAGCTAATACATTTTTGCGTAAAGCTTTGACATCAGAGCGAGCTATGATTTTCTGACCAATGGTTGCCTGGATCGGTACTTCAAATTGTTGTCTCGGTATCAGTGTACGCAGTTTTTCTACGATTGCTTTGCCGCGTTCAAAAGCAAATTCACGATGAACAATGAAACTAAGGGCATCGACCCTTTCACCATTTAATAAAATATCCATTTTCACTAACTTACTCGTGCGATAACCATTCATTTCATAATCTAATGAAGCATAACCCTTGGTATTTGATTTTAATTTATCAAAGAAATCAAATACGATTTCTGAAAGAGGGATATTATAAATCACATTGACCCGATATTCATCGAGATAATCCATGGTGACAAAGTCACCTCTTTTTCTTTGAGACAGTTCCATTACAGGTCCCACATATTCATTAGGCACCATAATTTCGGCTTTGACATAAGGTTCTTCAACACTTTCAATGGTAGAGCTATCCGGAAAATCAGCCGGATTATCAACTGTGATCTGGCTGCCATCGGTTTTATTGACATGGTAAATAACGGATGGTGCTGTGGTAATAAGTTCGAGATTAAATTCGCGTTCCAAACGTTCTTGGACGACATCCATATGCAGCATCCCTAAGAAACCACAACGAAAACCAAATCCTAAAGCTTGGGAAGTTTCAGGTTCAAATTGTAAGGCAGCATCGTTTAGCTGCAATTTTTCCAAGGCTTCGCGTAAATCATTATAGCGTGAGGTATCAATGGGATACATACCGCAATATACCATCGGATTTTTCTTCTTATAGCCAGGTAAAGCCTTAGCAGCCGGATTGTCAGCTAAAGTCAGGGTATCGCCGACACGTGTGTCTTGAACCGTTTTAATTGAAGCAGTTAGATAGCCGACATCTCCGACCATTAAATAATCACGCTGAATAGCTTTGGGTGAAAAAATACCCAGCTCGGTAACTTCAAAAGTCTTACCGTTACTCATTAGTTGGATCTTATCGCCCGGGCGGACAACGCCATCGATGATACGAATGCTTAGTACAACTCCACGATAAGGGTCATAAACTGAATCAAAAATCAAGGCTTTTAAAGGTGCTTCTAAGTCTCCTTCTGGTTGCGGAACTTGAGATACGATCTGTTCAAGTAATTCACTAATACCAATCCCGGTTTTAGCACTGGCGAGAACTGCCTGACTGGCATCGATCCCGATTACATCTTCGATTTCCTGACGCACACGCTCCGGATCAGCTGCAGGCAGATCAATTTTATTGATCACTGGTAAAATCTCTAAATCGTTATCAACTGCCAGATAAACATTGGCTAGTGTTTGAGCCTCAATTCCCTGAGCGGCATCAACTACTAAGATGGCCCCCTCACAGGCAGCCAGACTGCGAGATACTTCATAAGAGAAATCGACGTGACCAGGAGTGTCGATCAGATGAAAGATGTAGGTATTGCCGTCTTTAGCCTGATAGTGCAACTCTGCTGTATTTAGTTTTATTGTAATGCCTCGTTCACGTTCTAAATCCATGGAATCCAATAATTGGTCCTGCATTTCTCTAGAGCTTACGGTATGAGTCTGTTCTAAGATGCGATCAGCTAGAGTGGATTTTCCGTGATCGATATGAGCTATAATGGAAAAATTGCGGATCATTTTCTGGCGTTCTTGCATTTCTTTTAAATCATTCATGGATAATTCCTCATTTCTTTTCCTTCAGCTTATTATTATAACAATCAAAGGGTTAGAATTAAAGCATTTTAAGGAGAAAGCATATTTTTATAGTAGTATTTTGGAATAAGTTTTGCTAAAGTGTAACTAATCAGATGAAAGGAAGGACTTTTTAACAATGAATGTTTATTTTGCAGCCCCCATGTTTGCTCAAAGTGATATCTATTATAATGCGTATCTTGTAGAAAAATTGCGTCAGGCTTTTCCTCAGCTGAATGTTTATCTGCCTCAGGAGAATGCTGCGATCAATGATAAAAGAGCATATGCTGACAGTAAAATGATTGCCTTAGCCGATACCAAGAAAGTTAAAGAAAGCCAGCTGATGATTGCTTTACTAGATGGTACAGCTATTGACAGTGGGGTGGCTAGTGAAATTGGCGTCGCTTATAGCCACCAAATTCCTATTTTAGCTTTGTATACGGACTCGCGACAATTGGGTAGTGATAATGAAAAAAAGCTGGCTGCTTTAGACCAAACCGCAGAAAATCAGTTTCATTATCTAAATTTATATACAGTAGGATTAATTAAATTAAATGGGGCAGTTTACCCTTCAGAAGAAATTTTTCTACAAGCCTTGACTGATTTTTTACAGCAAAAGGGGATAGTCAATGAAATTTTATAAAAGATGGCAGCGGATCATGCTGCTGGTCGGTCTTCTCACACTGGTTTTTATCTTCTGGGAGTTTTGGGCTGGACGCGTTGAAGCACAAACGACGATGACCAAGTTTGTCGAATGTCTGGCAGGGATCGCTTTGATTTATGTGCCAGAGTTTTTAGATAAACTTTTCAAAGTAAAAATAGCAGATTTTATTGTCTATTCTTACTGGCTTTTTCTTTTTCTGGCAGTTTTTCTGGGGACTTGTTTTCACTTTATGACTTTGGTTCCTCTATGGGATAAACTGCTGCATCTCTTGAGTCCTATGATTTTGACCATGGTTGGTTATGGCATTTTGGCGGAGTTTTTACATAAACAGAAACTAAGGGAAATTTCTCCCTGGGCTTTTTTACTCTTCGGTTTCGCTTTTGCAAGTGTTTGTGGAATTTTTTGGGAGTTCTGGGAGTGGATATGGGATGAATTAGCTGACATGAACTTACAGCGCTATCGTCTTGGGAGTGTGCAGTTAGTGGGGCATACAGCTTTACAAGATACCATGGGATATCTACTAGTCAACTTGTCAGGAACGCTTTTTTACAGTTTTTATGCAGCTACTAAGAGTCGTAAAAGCAGTGAGTTTTTTCTAAAATATCGAATCTATTTTCTAAGACAATAAAAAAGACAAGAAGCTTCAACTAGCATGAAGCTTCTTGTCTTTTGGCTTCTAACAGAGCTAAAGTTTCACTTAACTCTTTTTGAACGGCTGCGTCTTTTTCTTTAGTTTGTAGCTCATATAAAATATCTAAGGCCTTTTCTGGTTCTTTTTGCGTCAATTGACCAACTGCCCAGACGGCAGTTCCCCGAATGACAGGTCTGACATCTTCCAGACATTTTAAGATTTGGATCAGACTTTCACGTGCTCCCAAATTGGCCAAGGCAATTAGAGCGTTGCGCTGCAAGGGCTTTTTCCCGCGCCACGAGCCTGCTAAATGTTCAAATTGCGCTTTGAATTCACGATTTGACATTGACAGCATCGGTGCCAGTCTGGGACGGACTTCATCGATTTTCGGCTCCATCTCTTCATGAAAATGAAAATCTTTTTTTTGGTTGAATGGACAAACCAGCTGGCAGATGTCACAACCATAAATTACATTACGGATTTTTTTTCGATAGACTTCAGGCATCATGCCTTTGGTCTGTGTCTGATAGGACAAACATTTTTGCGCGTTCATCTGACCGTCACCTAAAAGTGCACCTGTCGGACAATTCGTAAGACAGCGCTGGCATGATCCACAAGCATTTTCTTTAGGAGTATCGGCTTCAAAGCGGATGTTAGTAGTGATTTCTCCTAGGTATACAAAAGAACCGTATTCTTCTGTGATCAAAAGACCGTTTTTACCGATAAAACCGAGTCCAGCTCGCTGAGCGACAGCAACATCGATATATTCTCCTGTATCAACTTGCGGGGCAAAACGCCAATGATTTTTTTGCTGCTCATTTTCAGCCTGGCTTTTAATATAATCGATTAA
Source organism: Tetragenococcus sp. (assembly GCA_035300805.1). Lineage (GTDB taxonomy): Bacteria > Bacillota > Bacilli > Lactobacillales > Enterococcaceae > Tetragenococcus. The sequence continues at coordinate 8,521 of DATGVB010000194.1, forward strand.
TTGTCTTAGGCGATCTTGCAGCACATCATGATAGTCGCTCCCCCAGGAAGCACGAGCAAATTGACCTCTTTTTTCGTCACGAGGAATTTTTTCATGAATTTTAGTTGGATAAGCTAAAGCGATTGCGATGATCGTTTGCGGATCTTGAAAAGTCAACTCAGGATAGAGTCTTTCATCAATGTTCGGATGTTCAAATCCCGAAGTATGACCAGCTTTTTTTTGTGCTATCAAAGAATCTTTGAGTCTGTCAAAAGGAGCTGCAGTGGTAAAGCCGATCTTATCGATTCCCAGACTTTTGCTTTTTGCGATGATTTTTTCTTTTAAACTTATCACGATATCCCTCTCAAATCTGATCTTGTTTTTACTATACCATAATTGAAAAAAATAGAATAGCGGTGTTCACAACTAGACAATTGTGTTAATATTTAGAAAACATGTGAAGGAGAACAGCTATGGGATTAAATTACCAAAGTACCAGGGATGCAAGTCATCTTGTGACTAGCTCTATTGCCGTTTTACAAGGACTAGCTCCTGATGGGGGCTTATACGTTCCTACAGAACTACCGCAAATAAATTTAGATTTCGAAAAAATTGCCCAACAAAGCTATCAAAAAACAGCCTTGCAGATCATGGGGCCCTTTCTGGCAGATTTTACAGAAGAAGAGTTAAAAGACTGTATCCAAAAGGCTTATGATGATAAATTTGATAATGAATTGATCACACCAATTAAAAAAGTTGGGGGAAAATACTATCTTGAACTTTTTCATGGACCTACCCTGGCTTTTAAAGACCTGGCTTTATCGATCCTGCCTTATCTGATGGTAACAGCTGCTAAAAAAAATAAAATGGAACAAGAAATCGTAATTTTAACGGCAACTTCGGGTGATACAGGAAAAGCTGCCATGGAGGGCTTTGCAGATGTGCCGAATACGCAAATTCTAGTATTCTATCCTCAAGACGGAGTGAGCCCGATTCAAAAAAGACAGATGTTGACTCAAAAAGGAGCCAACACCTTTGTTTGCGGCATAGAGGGAAATTTTGATGATGCGCAAACGAAAGTCAAAGAACTCTTCAGTGATGAAGAGCTGCGCCAAAAAATGGCAGCCAAGGGGAAAGTTTTTTCTTCAGCTAATTCGATCAATATTGGCCGCTTAGTTCCACAAATCGTGTATTATGTATATGCCTATGGACAATTAATCAAAGAAAAGCAGATTCGGCCAGGAGAAGAAATTAATTTTTCAGTTCCGACAGGGAATTTCGGTGATATTCTTGCGGGTTACTATGCCAAAAAGATTGGACTTCCGATCAGACAACTAATCTGTGCTTCCAATCAGAATAAAGTACTGACTGATTTTTTCCAGACGGGCACCTATGATCGTAGACGTGAATTTTATGTTACCAGCTCACCTTCGATGGACATTTTAGTTTCGAGCAATCTGGAACGACTGATTTTTTATCTGACACAAAATAATGCGGCTCAAACTAAAACTTTTATGGAAAAACTGCAAAAAGAAGGAAACTATACTATTACTAAAGATATGCAGGCAGCTTTAACTGGCTTTGCAGCCGGTTTTGCAACGGAAGACAAGACTCAAAGTGCTATTTACCATGTCTATCAGAAAGATGAGTATGTAATGGATCCTCATACGGCGGTAGCCAGTAGTGTTGCAGCTGATTTTGCTGCAGAGACTCCGACAGTGATTCTTTCCACGGCCAGTCCTTATAAATTTCCGAGAGTGGTTTTAGCAGCTATTCAGCCAGCCAGTTTAAAAGCTGATGATTTTGAGCTGATCGACCAGTTAAGTCAGCTGACGAAAATATCGATTCCAGCCAATGTAGCAAGATTAAAGACTGCAAAAATCAGACATCATACTTGTCTGCCTGTAACTGAAATGAAAGACTATCTTACAAAAATTTTAGAACTTTAGAAAGAAGGGCAAAAATGGAGTTCTGGTTACAAAACGTACGGATCGAGCGGAGTTACAGCAAACAAGGAAACTTTGTCAGTGGTACACAGACAAAGAATATCGATCTTCAGATCAAAGATGGGAAAATCGGTAAAATTCAGGCTCATCAGCCCTTAAAGAAAAAGAACGTAGTTGACGGGAAAAATCAGCTGATTTTAGCTAGCCTAAGAGACATGCATTGTCATTTTGACAAAAGTAAATTAGGAGTCCCTTGGGAACCGATTAGTCCGGCTAAGTCGATCGTCGAACGCTTTACCGATGAAATCCCGCAGTTGAATGCTTTGCCGGTATCCTTTGAGAAGCGGATGAAAAATTTAATTGAAATTGAGCGCAGCCACGGGGTCAACTTTTTTCGTTCGCATATTGATGTTCATCCAAAGGAAGGTCAAACTTACTTATTGCAGACACTTGAATGTTTGCAGGACTACAAAGGAGATTTCGATTATCAGTTGGTCGCTTTTGCGCAGCATGGTCTCTTGCGTTCGCAAGCTTATAATGAGATGAAAAGAGCACTGAAAAATGGTGCTGCCTTAGTTGGCGGTGTTGATCCGACCGTCCTTGACGGTGATACGAGAAAATCTTTGGCTCAGACTTTTGATTTAGCCAGTCGTTTTCATGTGCCCATCGACGGAGCGATTCCGCCGCTTGAAGAACTCCGCAGTTATGGTGTTAAAGTTGCGCTTGGCTGTGATAATGTCTATGATTCCTGGTCACCTTTTGGAACGGGAAGTATTCTTGAAAAATTGAATCGTTATGCTGAGTTATTCAATATCACTAGCCAAGATGGTTTGACAGAAAGTTTGCAGCTCATTACAGGTAAAGTAAATATGGGCGACGAGTTATGGCTAAAAGAGGGCGATCCGGCAAATTTTATTCTAGTTGATAGCTCCTGTAGTGCGGAATTTGTCGCTCGACAATCCGAAGTGACGACAAGTTTTTATCAAGGAAAACAACAAGTTTTACAGTAATAAAATAAAGAGGCCTGGATATAAGTTTTCTAAGAATCATATCCTGGCCTCTATTTTATTATTTGGCGTCAGTTAAATAAAGTTCTTGTAAATCTTTTTGCATTTGTGAATCTATTTTTAGTTCCTGACTCAGGTAATTTTCGATCCCGCCAAATTCTTTATCGACTGTCTGATAGAAAGTATCTAGATAATGAGAATCGACATTTAATGCGACTTTTAATGATTCCACATTCTGCGGACTGACTCCTTCATTTTTGATAGCCTGACTAATGACCGCTTCATTTTCTTTCAAACGTAGCTGATTGGTCAATAAATAATCCTGATAGATACTATCACGCGGTACTTTAAGGATTTCCAGTAGAAGAGCTGCTGAGATCCCTGTACGGTCTTTGCCTGCAAAGCAGTGGAATAAGAAGCTCTTATCAGGGTCAGTTGCTAAAGCTCCTTCGATCACTTGACGAAAACCAGCCTGAGCATCAGGATTAAGCGCCATGATCTGATAGGTTTTACTCATGTAGCCGTGAGCTGTTTCTGGTGTCATCAGCTGCTTAAAGTCAGCCATGGAAGTACCTTGGTTATGAATGTTCTTAAAAATATCGATATTTTGATAGGCCGTTTGCGCAAAGATTTTATCTGGACGCTCCTGTACTTCTGCCAGTGAACGTAAATCAATAATTTTACCTAGGTGGTAATCTTCTAATAAGGCCTTTTGATCTTGCAGGGAAACACGACTTAACTCACCTGAACGCAACAACTTATTAGCCGCAACTTCTTTGTTATCTTGAGTCTTGATACCGCCTAAGTCTCTAAAATTTGTAATTGAGTCCATAAAATTTCCTTTCTGTGAAAAACTTCTAATTCTATTTTACCATAGAAATCATGAACTTAAATTTTAAAAATTAATTTTTAGCGTTATAATTGAAAAAGAACTAATAAAATATATTTGGCTAGCGGAAAATTTGTCTGTTCATTAAATTTATCGCAGCTTATAAAGAAAATATTTTAAAAGGAAGGGATTTATTGATGACTGTTAAGCTATTTGAATCTTATCAACTAGGTCAGCTTGAGCTGAAAAATCGTATCGCAATGAGCCCGATGTGCATGTATTCAGCGGGAAATGATGGATTGGTCAGTGCCTGGCATGCGACTCACTATGAAAGCCGTGCAGTTGGACAAGTGGGTTTAGTAATTTTGGAAGCAACAGCAGTTCTAGCTGAAGGACGTATTTCAGAACATGATTTAGGAATCTGGTCTGATGTCCATATTGAAGGATTAAGAGATCTTGCTCACAGGATCAAAAAACATGGAGCAAAAGCGGCTATTCAGCTTGGACATGCCGGTCGGAAAGCCGATCTGGCAAGTGAGATATTTGCCCCTTCGCCAGTTGCCTTTAGTGATTATTATCAGCAGCCAACTGAAATGACTCAAGCTAAGATCTTAGAGTTGATCGAAGCTTTCAAAGAGGCAGCACATCGGGCAGATCAAGCTGATTTTGATGTAGTTGAGATCCATGCAGCTCATGGTTATTTATTGAATCAGTTTTTATCGCCTTTAGCCAATCAGCGAAAAGATGAATATGGCGGTTCTGCTGAGAAGCGCTATCGCTTATTACGTGAAGTGATCCAGGCGGTTCGTCTGGTCTGGCATAAACCACTTTTAGTGCGTATTTCAGCAAATGATTTTACCCAAGGAGGGATGACACCAGCTGACTATATTCCAATGGCGCAATGGATGAAAGAACAGGGAGTCGATTTGATCGATGTCAGTTCCGGTGCAGTTGTTCCTGCTCAAATTGATGCTTTTGCTTCCTACCAGGTTCCCTATGCTCAAAAGATCCGCCAAGAAGCCAAAGTTCCTACCAGTGCTGTAGGTTTGATCACTGAAGCTGTGCAGGCAGAAGAAATCGTGCATAATGATCGGGCTGATCTGGTAATGCTGGGAAGAGAATTGCTGCGTGATCCTTATTGGCCGATTCATGCGGCTAAAAAATTAGAGGTGGAAATACCAGTTCCAAAACAATATTTACGAGCCTGAAAGGGCATTTGAAAAAAACGGATGGAGCTGTAAATATTTTTTGACCTTTGTTATTAAGTGCGCTACAATAAATTCATAAATTAATATTTGTACGGGGGAACACGATCGTGTTGAGAAGGTAAAACCTGACCCTTTGAACCTGTTGGTTAACACCAGCGTAGGGAGTATGTCCGATTTTATTTTGAGATGCAAAAGACATTTTCTCTATGGAGAAGATGTCTTTTTTTAATCTATAAAAATTTTTAGAAAAGAGGAATAGAAAATGGAAGCAAGTGTTGCAATTCAAGTTTTACCCAATGTTGTGGGAGATAAAGAGGTGGTCCGGATCGTCGATGAGGTAATCGACTATATCGCAAGTACTGGCTTAAATTATCAAGTGGGGGCTTGTGAAACCAGCATCGAGGGCGACTACGATGAATTGATGGAAATTGTTAAAAATTGTCAGCTGATCGCTATTAAAGCAGGTGCACCTGCTGTTTCAGCTTATGTCAAAATTTCATATCGACCTGAAGGAAGGGTATTAGGAATTGAAGAAAAAACCAAAAAGCACGAGCATTAATTTTTATTCAGTGTGTTCGCTTTTGTTTTTGCTATTGGTCTGGCAGCTGATCAGCTCACTAGGGATCATTCCGACTTTTATGCTGCCTTCGCCACTGCAGGTGGTTCAGGCTTTTATCAGTGATTTTCCGTTGCTGATGCATCACTCTAAAGTGACCTTGTTGGAATCTTTACTTGGTCTTGTGATCGGTGTTGTTCTGGGTGTTGTCGTTGCCATTTTTATGGATCATTTTGACCGGCTGAGAAGAGCGGTTTATCCCTTATTGATCTTGTCACAGACCGTCCCGACAGTGGCGATCGCACCGCTGCTTACGATCTGGTTTGGTTTTGGTATCTTGCCTAAGGTGGTTTTGATCGTTATTACGGTATTTTTCCCAGTTGCAGTTTCCATGCTGAATGGTTTTAATTCGGTCGATTGCGATGAGTTGCGTTTGTTACAATCAATGGGTGCCAATCAAAGACAGATCTTACGTCATATTAAAATTCCAGCGAGTTTAGGGGATTTTTTTGCAGCTTTAAAAATCGCAGTTACTTATGCAGTGGTAGGAGCTGTTGTTTCGGAATGGTTAGGCGGTTTTGAAGGATTAGGGGTCTACATGACAAGAGTTCGAAAATCCTATAATTTTGATAAGATGTTTGCTGTCATTTTTTTGATTTCATTTATCAGTCTGTTACTAATGGTATTGGTTATTATACTTGAAAAAATGGCCATGCCATGGAAAGAAAAGGAGTAGAGTAGTTATGAAGTTTAAAGGGAAGATAGGGTTTTTTTTGTTGGTTTTATTTTCATTAACCGCCTGTACAAGCCAGTCCAAAGAAACTGCTGTGGCTGATAAAGGATTAACGGAAGTCACTTTTGTCTTGGACTGGACGCCTAATACCAATCATACAGGTCTTTATGTGGCTCAAAAGAAGGGGTATTTCAAAGAAGAAGGCTTAAAGGTCAAAATTGTTCAGCCTTCAGATGGCGATGCTTCGCAAATTGTTGCCAGTAACAAAGCGCAATTCGGGATCTCAGCCCAAGATTCTCTGGCACCGACTTATGCTTCAGATGATCCTTTGCCAGTAACTTCTGTTGCAGCCGTCATTCAGCATAATACCTCAGGAATCATGTCACGTAAGAAAGAGGGCTTAGATCAGCCTAAATGCCTAGAGAAAAAAACTTATGCAACTTGGGATCAGCCAATCGAACAGGCCATGATCAAAGATGTGATGAAAAAAGATAATGGCGATTTTTCTAAAGTTAAGCTGATCCCCAACAATATTGTCGATGAACCACAAGCCTTAAAAGAAAAGCAAGCCGACGCCATCTGGGTATTTTACGGCTGGGGCGGTATTTCTGCCAAGCAGGTAAATGTTCCGGTAGATTATTTTTACTTTAAAGATTTGAATCCGGTTTTTGATTATTATACGCCAGTGATCATTGCTAATAACCAGTTTTTAAAGGAACATGGTCAGATTGCTAAAAAATTCCTCAAAGCCACTGAAAAAGGTTATCAGGATGCGATCGATGCACCTAAAGAAAGTGCAGACCTATTAGTTAAAGAAGTGCCTGAATTGGACAAAGAGCTGACTGAAGCTAGTCAGATCTGGTTGTCTAAGCAATATAAAGCTGATGAGAAGCGCTGGGGCTATATTGATCCAAAGCGCTGGAATAATTTTTATAATTGGTTAGGTGACAATCAGTTAACAGATCAGAAAATACCTGATAATACAGGATTTACTAATGATTATTTACCGGAGTGAAGTAAATGTTTAAATTAGAAGTAAAGGACCTATGCCAGTCATTTGATGACAAAATGATTTTAGAGTGCTTAAATTTATACGTTAAAGAGCAGGAAATGGTTAGTATAATCGGGCCTAGCGGAGTGGGAAAATCAACTCTTTTCAACATTATCGCAGGTCTGTTGCATCCGACTAAGGGTGATGTTTTATTGGATGGCCAGTCGATCATTGATCAGCCGGGAAAGGTTTCTTATATGCTGCAAAAAGACCTACTCTTACCTTTCAAAACGATCGAACAAAATGTCGCTTTGCCCTTGATTTTAAAAAATAGAGGAAAAAAAGAAGCTTTAAAGCAGGCTAATGATTTATTAGCAGAGTTTAACTTGGCGAGTGTAAGTAAATCTTACCCTAAAGAACTTTCCGGTGGGATGCGTCAGCGTATTGCTTTGTTGCGTACTTATTTATTTTCGTCAAATCTGATCTTGTTAGATGAACCTTTCAGTGCTTTAGATGCTTTTACCAAAGATGAGATCCATCATTGGTATCTGAATATCCATAAAAAATTGCGGCTGACAACACTATTTATCACCCATGATATTGATGAGGCTATCAAACTATCTGATCGTATTTACATTCTTAAAAGCGGATGCGGAAAAGATTTTAAATGTGTGACCGTTGATAAAGAGGCACTTACGAGTGATCAGTTTGAGTTATCAGATGAATTTTTGCAATATAAACGTCGCTTGATCGAAAAGTTAAACTGATAATATTTTGTCATAAAAAACACCCCATAATTATTAGACTGTATGTCTAACAATTATGGGGCATTTCATCGTTGAGTTCGTTGTTTTGTTTAATATTTTATTCAACGGTAACTGATTTGGCTAAGTTCCTTGGCTTATCAACGTCATAGCCGCGTTTTAAGGAAGTGAAGTAAGCAATTAATTGAGTAGGTACCACAGCGACAAGACAAGTCAATAATGGATGGACACTAGGCAAGATCAGTTGATCGTTTTCATGAGCCAAGTCTTCTGAGACAATCACGATCGTATTGGCTCCACGACTTTCGACTTCTTTGAGGTTGCCACGCGTATGAGGTCCTGTTTGATCATTAGTAATGATCCCTAATACGGGCGTACCTTCTTCGATCAGTGCGATTGTTCCATGTTTCAGTTCGCCGGCTGCGAACCCTTCGGCCTGAACATAAGAAATTTCTTTTAACTTCAAAGCTGCTTCAGAAGAAACATAATAGTCATTGCCACGTCCAATATAAAAAGCATTGCGAGTGGTGCTGAGATATTTTTCTACTAAGTCAGAAATATAGTCTTTTTCACTGATCAGAGTTTCCATAGCAGCAGCAGCAATGGATAGTTCAAAGAAAATGTCAAAATCAGCAGCAGCTTTCACTTCTTTTTTTTGACCGACTGCTTTAGCTAAAATAGCCAGCATAGCAATTTGAGCAGTATAGGCTTTGGTAGAAGCTACTGCAATTTCAGGCCCGGCATGTAACAGCAAAGTATATTCAGCTTCTCTTGAAAGAGTTGAACCGGCAACATTTGTGATCGTCAAACTAGGGAAGTGCAGCTGATTGATTTTGACTAAAACCTGTCGGCTATCAGCCGTTTCACCACTTTGGGTCAAGAAGATAAAGAAAGGTTTGTCGGATAAAAGTGGCATGTTATAACCAAATTCGCTAGAAAGGTGGACCTCCACTGGGATCTGAGTGACCTTTTCGACTAACTGCTTGGCAGCAAAACCAGCATTATAACTCGTACCGCAAGCTACAATATAGATTCGGTCGCTTTGACTGACCTGATCCACTAATTTTTCATCAATCGCTACTTTACCTTTGTCATCACTATATACTTGAGCTAGCTTACGCATGACAGTAGGTTGTTCATCAATTTCTTTTAGCATATAAAAAGGGTAAGTACCTTTTTCCATATCTGATGCATCTAATTCTGCCGTATAAGGATCACGTTCGATGATATTTCCCTTCTGATCTTCAATTGTAATGTTATTTGCGGTGACCGTTACTAATTCACCATCATTGAGTTCGACAAAAGTGTGAGTCTGATCAAGCATTGCTAAAGCGTCACTAGCGATCACATTAAAGTTATCACCTAAACCAACCAATAAAGGACTTTTGTTTTTAGCAACATAAATCGTATCAGCTTCGTCCTGGTTGATCAGTGCAAAAGCATAAGAGCCACGAATCAATTCAATCGCTTTTTGTAAAGCTTCCTTCGTTGAAAGATGATCATTTTTTAAAAAGTGATCAATCAGATGAACGATGATCTCTGTATCTGTTTGACCATAGAAGTGGTCATTAGGTAAATATTCTTGTGCTAATTCTTCAAAGTTTTCAATGACACCGTTATGGACTAAAATCAGTTTGCCATCTGAAGAAGTATGTGGGTGAGCATTTTCTTCAGAAGGCTTGCCGTGAGTTGCCCAACGAGTATGACCAATGCCAATATTGCCGTTGATCTCTTTAGTAGCAGCTTTTTCTTTTAAATTTTTGATCCGGCCTTGTGACTTGATCAGATGACTTTGACGACCATCTGAAACATAAAGTCCGGCTGAATCATAACCACGATATTCTAAACGTTCTAATCCAGTAATAATAATGTTTTCTGCCTGATTTTTTCCTACAATTCCTACGATTCCACACATAATGAGATTCCTTCTTTCCAAGTCATTATGTATTTCTAACTGCTTGACAAGCTTTTTGTAACAAACCTCACAATCTGTCTTTGTACTTGTCTATAGAGTGCAGACCCTAGAACCACCCGCCGAATCTTCGATAAGCTCTATCCTCGTCTTCTGTATCATACAGAGCTGGCGCTTTTCCAATTGGTATAGATATCCTCCTTTTAATTTTTTGCTTAGAAATACAATGGTAATCATATACAAGAAAACAAGATAAGTCAAGAATTTTTTGTAAATGTAAATTGGTATAGATAAATTATAATTAAAATTACAGTTATGAAAGTATTTCAGCTTTACGGATAAAATAATTTTCGTTAGAATAACTAGCAAGAGTAAAAAAAGGTAACTCAAAATAATCTATGAAAAAACAGGGAAAAAATTAAGCCCCTTGACATTGATTCGAGGAGGACGCCGAATAGCACTTGACAATCCTAGAAAATGGCTTGCTTTTTGGGTGAGGGCGCCCAGTTATACGAAAGCAAGACATGTCAAAGTGCACCCTCGCCTCCCAGTGTAAGCCATTTTTACGGAAGGTCAAGTGTGCGCTTCGCCTATTCTAGAGGAGGACAACCCATTGCCGAAAGGCTGATTTAGCTCGCTGGGTGCTGCCTGATAAAGTCTTCTGACATTGTGAGCAGTTTGAT
>DATGVB010000195.1:0-2980 GCA_035300805.1 Tetragenococcus sp.
AATAATTTCTCATATGCTCAATCTGATGAGAATGGAAATTTTTTAAAGGAAATGAAGTTTTATTTTGGGTAGCTTTTGCCTCAAAATCAAGATAATATCCTTGATAAACCCCATTATAATCTGTAGTTGAAGCTTCTTTAAAATAGGCTTCTTTGATTGTTGCTGCACTACGTTTGGGGTAGTCGACTTTCACAATTTGAATGGGAGTGGGCTTTTTATGTATGACAGCAATTTGTTTATTTAAGTAATATTCATTACTTTCATTAATAGCCTCTTCAAAACGCATCCCACGATTAGCAAAAGTGAGTGGCGATTTTTTTGCTGACTTCCATCCTGTCTTGTGATAAACTTTTCCATTGGGATAATGAAAGTTCATAAATTTCACACTCCTGAAACTATTATACCAAAAAATAAAATAGAAAGAAAAGTGTAGATGAAAAAACGGAAAATTATTGCCATCACTGGATATCGTAATTATGAATTAGGGATTTTTCAAGCAAAAGACCCGAAATTAGCAATACTTTATAAATTTATTAAACATTCTTTACGACAATTAATAGATAATGGTGCACAATGGTTTATCATAGGCGGTAATTTAGGGGTTGAATTGTGGAGTGCACAGATGGCTTTTGAATTAAAAAATGAGGGATATGATATTCAGATAGGTGTCTTGCTACCTTTTCAAAATATTGGCGAAAATTGGCAAGGTTATAATCAACAAACATTTGAAGAAGTCATCCAACAGGCAGACTATCTCAATTTTGTTAGTCAAAAAACTTATTCTGATCCTTCACAATTAAGAAATCATTCCCAATTTATTGTGTCACATGCCGATGTAATGTGGGCAATTTATGATAAAGAATTTCCTGGCAAATCCCAATATTTACTGAAAGAATGGGAACAAACAGGAAAAGAATTAATACTAAATTCGATGGATGACTTACAAAGTTTTGCAAATGACCTCTTTGAAGAAGGGTAAATGATAAGAATTAGCTTTTTGGTTAAATTTTTATGAAAAACAATAGAAATTTTCTAGAAATTGTTTGCTTTTATTTATGGTTTTATATAGAATAGAAAAAGAAGTGTGGACAAAAGAGACTATGAGGTGAAATAATGGCAAAGTATAACTACAAAGCAATTGATATTTTTAATAAAGAATTCAAAGTAAAAATGAGAGGATTCGATCCAGATGAAGTGGATGAATTCCTAGATAATATCATGAAAGACTATGAAACTTTCAATAAAGAAATCCTTGCATTACAAGAAGAAAATGACCGTTTAAATGCTAAAATTAACCAATTAAATAAGAGTCAAGCAGTAATGTCAAAAATCCAACCTGAAAGCCAAAAGAGTCAAACAGTAACAAATTTTGATATTCTTAAACGCTTATCAAATCTTGAAAAAGAAGTCTTCGGTAAAAAATTAGATCAAGAAGTGACGATTGAACCTTCATCTTCTTTAAGTAGTTTGAGTGCTAATTATACCAATAATGATGATGAGGATGATTTAGACAAAACACGTCTATTTTAATGAATTTAATTGTGGTTTTCGGATAATCGCGGGGTATTCTTTACCCTGAGGAAAGTCCATGCTCACACAAGCTGCGATGCTTGTAGTGTTCGTGCTTAGCGAAACAATAAGCTAAGGTATAGTTTTACTATAACGGCGGAAGTAATGGCTAAGGAAATTTCTATGCCAGAGAATTCCTTAACGTGCAACAGTGACGATAAATAAGAGAAATCTTATTGTGAAACGGGTAAACCCCTCGAGTGAGCAACCCAAATTATGGTAGGGGCGCCTTTTGGACGGAAATGAACGGATCAAAGGGGCATTGAATGCAGATAGATGATTATCCATATCTTTTTTCCCTGGATAAGATAGGACAAAACATGGCTTATAGAAAATCACAATAAACAGGGTTTGGCTGACAGTGGTTCAGCCGTTTTTTTTAGTAAAATTTAGGAGGAAATTATGCAAAAAGAGCAGACTTTTCAATTAATTGCAACTGCAGCAAGTGGGTTAGAAGCATTAGTCGGAAAAGAATTACGAGAAATGGGCATTGCATGCCAAGTAGAAAATGGCCGTGCTAGATTTCGTGGAAATATGGAGACAATTGCTAAAACGAATCTATGGTTGAGATGTGCAGATCGTGTCAAAATTGTAGTTGGTGAGTTTGAAGCAACCAGTTTTGACGAATTGTTCAATAAAGTAAAAAGTTTACCTTGGGAAGATTATCTACCTTTAGATGCAAATTTCCCTGTAGAAGGTAAATCAATTAAATCAAAATTGTTTAGTGTTTCCGACTGCCAAGCGATTACAAAAAAAGCTATTGTCAATCGTTTGCGTGAATATTATCATCGACCAAGTCATATGCCACTTCCTGAAACAGGGGCATTATATAAATTAGAAGTCGCTCTGTTGAAAGATAAAGTGACCCTCACACTTGATACCACCGGACCAAGTTTATTTAAACGAGGATATCGTCTGGATAAAGGGGGCGCGCCGTTAAAAGAAAATATGGCTGCTGCAATGATCATGTTAACGAATTGGCGAAAAGATCGTCCTTTTATCGATCCAGTATGTGGTTCTGGAACATTATGTATCGAAGCAGCTTTAATCGGTCACAATATTGCACCTGGCTTTAATCGTGAATTTGTCTGCGAAACATGGAGTTGGTTTGATCAGGATATTTTCGAAAAGGTTCGTACTGAAGCGGATGAACAAGCGGACTATGACGTTGAACTAGATATTTTGGGAATGGATATTAATGAAAACATGATTGAAATTGCCAAACAAAATGCACTCGAGGCTGGACTTAGCGATTCAATTACCTTCAAACAACAAGCTGTTAAAGACTTTAAAACAGATAAAGAATATGGTGTAATCGTTGCGAATCCGCCTTATGGAGAGCGTTTAGGTGAGCGCGATACTGTTAGAAAACTCTATCGCGAAATGGGGCAAGTCATGAAACCACTAACGA
>DATGVB010000196.1:0-2393 GCA_035300805.1 Tetragenococcus sp.
AGAATCGCTGTAAAAAATGCTGAAAAAATCACTGAATTATCAGATTTAGAAAAAGATATTATCATTAAGCATATGTGGGGAGCAACTATTGCACCGCCTAGATATAAAGAAGGATATGTTGTGACGATGGTAGACAAATACTGTGCGGTAAAAGAAGCATTGTTCCCTTTGATTCAAAAATTAAAACTTCGAACACGACGTCAAAGTGTGAGTGCTTAAACCATACTGTTTGACATTGAAAAGCTTGGCATGCCAGGCTTTTTTTATTGCAGTCACTTTCTATCCCTAGAAATATATGTTCAGCTTGCGTATAATAAAATTAACTAGTACGAATTGGAGGAATGGATATGAAAAAATGGCTGATATTATTGTTAGGTTTATTTATTTTAGGTGGGTGTGGGAAGTCTAGCCAGCCTCTTTCTGAAAAACAGGCGGCTAAGCTTTTTGTAGAAAGTGTCATTTATAATCAATCACAAAAATCATTTGAAGAAAATTTTGTTGATGGAAGTGCCATTGTTAAAGAAATGGAACACTCAAAAGATGGGGAATTCTCCAAAGCTTTGGTGGCACAAATGAGTCAGGCTGCGGCGATGTCCCATGAGCAAGCAGAAAAATTAACCGACTCTTTGAAACAGGCGTTAAAGACACAAACTTCCTACAAAATCAAAAATATCAAGTCTAAAAAAGATAATCATTATCTAGTTACTTATGAAATTTACGGAGTTGATTTTATTGGTTCAGTAGGTAAAGCTTTAAAAGTTAGTTTTGAAAAAATAGCTAATGATTCAGCGTATGCGGATAATGAAGAAAAGCTCAGGAACTTTTATTTAACGCAATGAATGAAGAAATTAAAAAGGCGCAAAAAATAGAAGATCCAGTTGAAGTAAAAATAGACTTGGTTCAAAAAGATGGCAAGTGGAATATCCCATCTTCACAACAAAAAAATATTCAATCCTTGATTACGGCATTTTGGGTAGGCTTTAGTGATGAAAAGGATGTAGCCACAGCTTTAAGCCAGGCTGTTGTAGACTTATATTAAAAAATAGAAACGAATATCTAAGCAAGATTAACGCTTGAGATATTCGTTTCTTTTATTGTTCCATCTTAAAATAGGCTTTGAAAGAACTGCTTTGTATGCATCCACGCGTTTTGTGCGATATTTTTTACTTGGCGCAACCACAAGACAAAGAAATTTTCTTTTTCTACAGCATTTGCAGTTACTATTTTAATTTGACTTTCTGGTGTTTGGGAGTCTGGTAAGTAGCCGTAGTTGTCAGTTGGATTATTAATTATTAAGGTACCGATTTCTCTATGCATTTGTACGGGTGCTTGAATGGATTGAACTTCTAATTGTTCTTCATATTTAAGCTGAGTGCTATCAAATTGTACAGGTACCCATAATTTATATGGATCATTAACTTTTAAACTTACAGAAGCTTGTTTCCCATCTATAACAGCCAGCTTTGATTGAATCGCATTCGTTAAATCTGTAGCTGATAAAGTGATTTCTTGCCATTGATTTAAGGCGTAATCCATTAATTTGCTTGTTTCGACAAAACGAGCATTACTATCGTTGGCTTGATTATTGGCATGTAGGACCACGGTGATGACTTCGCGGCTATTTTGTCGAATAACGCCAACAAAGCAGGCACCGGCTAAATCGGTCGTTCCGGTTTTTAAGCCGATAACTCCTTCTTTTTGAAGTGGTAAACCTGGCAATAATTGATTCCAGTTTTGCATGATACTAGGTTGTGCGGTGTTTTCGCCGAAGCTTTCTTGCACGGTACTTGTAATATTCAGTACTTCAGGATAGTCAGCAATAAAATGTTTGGCAATGATAGCTACATCTTGAGCCGACATTTCATTTTCTTCATCATCACCGGTACCAGGATATCTAAAATCTCCGAGGTCGCGATTATTTAAACCAGAAACTGAAATGATTTTTGCATCTGTTATGCCTAAACTTTCCGCCTTTTGTCGCATCAGATTGACAAATTGCTCTTGGCTGCCGGCGACTTTTTCCCCTAAGGCCATAACCGCGGCATTGGCTGATTGAATTAAACTAGCATGTATGAGCGATTCAACAGTATAAGCTTGATTGGCTACCAGTGCGACATTGGATAGTTCGGGTTTTGTACTTAATTCAGCTAGCTGAGGGGAAATAACTACTTGGTCTAGCAAATCTAATTCTTCATTTTTGATTTTGTCATATACAACATATATGCTTAGTACTTTAGTTATCGAGGCAATCGGCATAGGTGTTGTACTATCTTGTGCATAGAAGATTTTTCCTGTATCAGCATCTACAGCAATTGCCGCTTTGGCATCGATGGAGAAATTATTTTGTGTTTCATCGGCCCAAAGTGGAACTGTTGAAAGAAAGCAGCATAATA
>DATGVB010000197.1:0-12182 GCA_035300805.1 Tetragenococcus sp.
AATGGACGGCTTCAATTTCCACTCCACGTTTCATTGCCATAAAACCGGCAACGGGAGAATCGATTCCGCCGGAAAGCATCAGCATACCTTTGCCGCTAGTCCCTACAGGAAGCCCGCCAGCTCCTTGTATCGTTTCATAAGACAAATAAGCGCCATCCTGACGAATCTCAACACGCAAATTAATATCTGGTTTTTTCATCTGTACCTTGATATCAGGAAAAAGACCGATAATGGCATCGCCAACTGTCACATTCAGCTGATTACTATCTTGTTCAAAGCTATGGTCACTTCTTTTGGCTGTTACTTTAAAAGTATCATTAGCTGTATAAATTTCGCGCATGATTTTCTGAGCACAAATTTTAATTGCAGCAATATCTTTTTCCACTCGAATACTGGGTGAAAAATTTTGTATACCAAAAACCAGCTGTAATTTGGGAATAATCAAATCACTATCCTCTCCATTTAAAATCAAATGCATACGATCTCTATCCGCATGAATTTTAAGTTTGGGAAAATCAGACAGGGCTTGCCGCACATTCGCCGACAAACGGGAAATAAAAGAGCGCCGATTTTTACCTTTAGTTGAAAGCTCGCCGTAACGAACCATAATTTCCGAATACTTCACAAAAACACCTCTAATTTACTTTGGAAAACTTTTGGTACAATTGATTGAAAATAATCATGAATTGCTCCACTTCAGCCATAGTATTACTTTCATCCAAGCTGATCCGAACCGCACAAGAACTGATATCACTGGCTACCTGCATAGCTGCTAAAGTACTCGACGAAGTCCCCTTTTTACTAGAGCAGGCACTTGTAGTTGAAATAATAATATCTTTATCCTCAAAGGCATGTACCAGAACTTCACCGCGGATATTTTTTAATGCCATACAAATGATATGTGGAGCACAATTTTTTTCAGGCGAAATAATTTCTACTTTATCATATTGGCTTAAAGCAGTAAGCAGCGCTTTTTTAATTTTGGCTAAATGATCCGGATGCTGAGCTTTTTGTTCCAGACTAATTCGTAAGGACCGGGCCATAGCTACAATGGCCGGCACATTTTCGGTGCCGCTACGTTGTCCCTTTTCCTGACCTCCGCCTGCCAGTAAAGGAGATAGCCTGCGACCTTTTTTCCAGTAAATAAAACCGACACCACGCGGGCCATGAAATTTATGAGCTGAAAAAGTGGCAAAGTCAACACGCTCTGTCAGCCAGTTTTCTTTAGGCACTTTTGTGATAGCCTGAATGGCATCTACATGAAAATGTATTTTCGGATAATCTGCCAGCAAATCACTAATAGCTTGAATCGGCTGGATGGCTCCCATTTCATTATTGACTGCCATGATCGATATTAAAATCGTATCTTTTCTTATCAGCTGGGCCAATTTTTTTACATCAACCTGACCATTTTTATCAACTGGAGCATAATCTACCGCGAAACCCAGATTTTTTAATTGTTCTACCGGATTTTTTACTGCTGGATGTTCGATACTAGAGATAATGATGTGCTTGCCAAATTCACTTTTTTTGCTGGCCGTCCCTTTTAAAACCCAGTTATCCCCTTCTGTACCTCCACTGGTAAAGAAAATTTCCGTGGGTTCTACTGCTAAACAAGTCGCAATTTGCTTACGCGCTTCTTGTAGCAACCGATCTGCCTGAGTCCCCATTTTGTGTAAACTAGATGGATTACCACTAATTCTTTGACTAACTTTTACATAGCTATCTAAACTCTCTTTAAAAATTGGTGTAGTTGCACTATTATCAAAATAAATCATTTAAATTTGAACTCCTTTTTTAAAAGTCCTTTCCATTATATAGTTATTAAAGATAGCTTTCAAGTTAGATAAAAATGAAATATAAGACATGCAGTTAGAAAATGTGACTTGTAAATGAGGAAATAAAGCATAGAGCTGAAGAACGTACATCATAAAACAATTCTATAGGAAAAATGATTTTAGAAGATAAAAAAACTGGTTTGGAAAATTCCAAACACAGCTTCTTTCTAGATTGCTTCTTTTTGATTTTCATAGTAAAAGTCTTCCAGGCGTTTAAAAGCACCCGGTTCTACCTGCTCTAAGGCTGTACCGATCTCATCTAATGCAGCTTTATAATGATAAGCTTGATTGAACAACTCAAGTGTGCGATCGATTGCCGCTCTAACTTCTGCATGAGAATGACGATAGCGATTGGCATGCTGCATCATTTGTTCAGTCAACGCCGCCGCATCCACCATGTCATGAGTCTGTTCATCCAGATTTTTCAAATCATCTTCACAAACAGCGACCGATTTATTAACTTGATCCATATCTACTCGAATCTGATTCAAAGATTCAGCCAATTCTTCTAGGCGATCAGTTGCTTCAAAGAAAAAATCCAGATAATCATCAGGCAAACCAGGTAAGCGTTGTTTTTCAACAAAACGTTTCAAGTTGCGTAATTTAAATTCCATCTTTTCAGCTTTTTCCTGTGCTTCTTTTTCACCTTCACGCAAATCGCGGACTGCCTGATCAATATCAACTTGTTCGCTTTCAACACCATCTAATACCTTATAGGCATCTTTATAAAATTGCTCAACCTCAGAAAAAGCAATTTCATGTGCATCGATATTAGGATCCATCGTATCATTACGGCGAGCAATTTCTTCAACTTCTGATTGAAAACTGCGAACGCGCCCTAATTCATTATGATTAAGTGTATAAGACTGCGAAGTGTGATCCAATTCAATTAATAATTGTCGATTGTTCTTTGTAGCATGTTCGATATAATCTGCGATAATTTTACGATTTTCCAGTACATAACTTTTAGCTGCAATTTCGCGTTCCATCACGTCATACAAGTGGTCAATTTGATCGGCGGTTTCTTTGTTTGCAGATTCAACAGTAGGTAGTTCGACTTTTTCTAGATCTTCTAAAGAATGCTCTACACGGCGACTGACTTTATGGATATCTTCAGCAAAATTCTCTTCTGGAAAAACAAATTCTTGATCCACTAGCTTTTGATAACCATCTTCTATTTCTTTTAACTGTTCAGGAAAAATTTTATTTAATTTCTCAAATTCAGCTGGAATACGTTTCAGCAAATCTTCTAATTCGAAAGTGTGCTTTTCCGCTGTTTCCAGAACATCACGCGCTTCAACTGGATCACCTGAAGTGTTTAGCGTAACAAATTGCGTAAATTCACTTTCAATATTCTTGACTTGCTTTTGAACTTCAGCCAAAGCCGGACCAAACCGGTCACCTTCATCTCTAAGTGATTTTTTCATTGCTTCATAAATATCTAAAGCTTGCTGAACTTTTAAAGAATTGCGTTCTTCGCTTTCTCGCAGTTCTTTTAAAGCTGTGCGGATCTCACCAACAGATTTTTCCATCTGGTCCATGGTTTTATCGGCTTTTGCTACGGCTGTTTTTGCTTTAATAAATCGAAAAGATTCATTTAGATTTTCAACTTCAAAAATTTGACTTTCCAATTCGGCAAAATCATCAGTAGAGATCTTCTTCCACTTTTGATTCCATTCTCTAAAGGTATTCTGGCTTTGCCCAATCAGATGCATTTTTTTGATCTCATCGATTTCATCATAAATCGGTAAATCAAACAATGCTTCCTTACGAGTCTCCAAAGCCTTTAGTTTTTCCTGATTTTTCTTGCGCATAAAAAAGCCTAGCCCACAAATGATTGCCGCAATCACTATGATCACTACGACTATTCCTATGATTAGATTACTTCCCATTTAGCTGCCCCCATTTTTGATCCGCCTTATCAACTAGTAAAATTGTTGATCGTATACATTTGACCCTTTGCATACACGAAAGATATACTCTCTTCAAAAAAGAAAAGACATCTAGCTTAGATTATAGCATAAAGAAAACTATCTATCACTATTTAATCAGAAAAAAATCGCATTCTGTTCTTGATTTCTCGCTCATTTACAAGTACGATAGGTAAAAACTTATTGAATAGAACGGGTGAAGGTTATATGGTGAAAACAGTAAAATTCGGGGGAAGCTCACTGGCTGATGCCCAGCAATTAAAAAAAGTGATCGATATTATTGCAGCCGATGAAAACAGAAAATTTGTAATTGTTTCTGCTCCGGGCAAACGCTTTAAGGGCGATAAAAAAGTCACCGATCTGCTAATTGAATGCTATCAACAAAAAGAAGCGGAAAAAGACATTCATGATCTGATTAAAACAATTTATGAACGTTATGAAAGTATCGGAAAGTCTTTAAATGTCAAAGAGGAAGTCTTGCAGGCTATCTCTGATTCCTTAGCTGACATCTCCTTTATCCCAATTAAAAATAATCCTCATTATTATGATGAAGTACTGGCTAAAGGAGAAGACAATAATGCCCGATTAGTCGCTGGCGCATTGCAGGCAAATGGACTAGATGCCCTTTACATCAACCCGCAAGATTTAGGTTTACTGGTAACTGATGAGCCTTTAAATGCTCGCATTCTACCTTCTTCTTATAATAAAATTCAACAATGGAAAAAATCTCGCGAGATCTTGATCATCCCAGGATTTTTTGGCTATACTGATTCAGGAGATATCTGTACTTTTTCACGAGGAGGCTCAGATATTACTGGGGCTATTGTAGCAGCTGCCTTACATGTTGATTTTTATGAAAACTTTACAGATGTTGACGGTATTTTTGCTGCAGATCCGAATGTGATTCACCAGCCTATAGCAATCAATGAGATCACTTACCGTGAAATGCGGGAATTATCTTATGGCGGCTTTTCAGTTTTCCATGATGAAGCACTGATGCCAGCCTATCGGGCAAAAATACCAGTGATCATTAAAAATACCAATAATCCCGACTATCCTGGAACTTTAATTACAACCGAGCGTAAGAAAAACACTCATCCGGTCGTAGGGATCGCAAGTGATGAGGGCTTTAGTATGATCTATATCAACAAATATTTAATGAACCGTGAAGTTGGTTTTACTTGGCGTGTTTTACAAATCTTAAAAGATTTTAATCTCAATTATGAACACATGCCTTCTGGAATTGACGATATTTCAATTATTTTAAGAGCAAATCAACTGAACCCTGAATTAGAAGAAGAACTTTTACGTAAAATCGCTTACGAAATCGATCCGGATGAGCTGCGGATCACCCATAATCTTTCAATGGTCATGGTAGTAGGTGAAGCAATGAAACAAAGAGTCGGAAGTATGGCAGACAGTACTGCTGCTCTTGCACGAAAAAAAATCAATATTGAAATGATCAATCAAGGCTCTTCTGAAGTTAGTATTATGTTCGGTATTCACAAAGATCGTGAAGCAGATGCCATCCGTTCGCTTTATTATACTTTTTTTGAGTAAATACAACCAAAAAACTGACTGGATGCAACCAGTCAGTTTTTTCTTATTCTTCAATGTAAGTCCATTTATAATCAAATTTTGCCCCGGCTGCGTGATTAACGATACCTTTAACTTTAGCAGAAACTAAGTGGCCTTCTGCCTTCTGAAAGACTGGAATGACACCCATTTCTTGATTTAATATTTCTTCGGCTTCAACCAGATCTTTAAAACGTTCTTCCGGATTTCCGGCATTGGTAGTAGCTGCTTTTTTCACTAAAGTATCATAGTCATCATTGCTCCATTTCCCGCGGTTATAGGAATTTCCTGTTTGGAACAAATCAGTAAAACTGCTGGCATCTAGATAATCGGCAGCCCAGCCACCTAAAACAGCATCAAATTTACCTGTATTTGAACGATCCAAGCGGACACTAAAAGGAACGTTGGTGATCGATACTTTCATGTTATCCAACTCTTGCCACGCTCCTTGAATGTATTCAGCTGCTTTTTTATTGGCATCTGTATCATCTGAAAGCAGGTCAAATTCTAAAGAATCGATATCCAGCTCTTTTTTAGCTTTTTCCCAATATTCTTGTGCTTTGTCTTTATCATAAGGCAAAGTTGAATTAGAAACTTCGGTGAAATCTTTTCCTGTGTCTGGATCGGCCTGCGTTTCTTTTGGAAGCAAGTTGACTGAAGCCGTCGAGCCATCACCAAGTACTTGTTTGACTAGAGATTCGCGGTCAAGAGCATATGATAAAGCTAAGCGCAAATTCTGATTATTGAATGGTGAATCCTTTTTACTTTGATTCAATTCAATATAAGAAGTCCGTGCTTCTTTAATTGATTTAAATTGCGGATCGCTGGTGTTTTGTTGCGCCAATTCTCCTGATAACACAACATCATCTGTTTGACCATCTTTAAATAGATTTAAACCCGTTGCTGATTCTTTGACAACTGAAACATTGATCTTATCTAATTTGACCGTATCTTTATCCCAGTACTTGTCATTGGCCAGATAACTCCACTCTGTATCAGAACCCGCCCCACTAAAGTCTGCTAATTTGAAAGGTCCATTATAAACAGAGTCTTCATCTGTTTTAGCAAAATTATCTCCTTTTTCTTCAACAACAGCTTGTGGTTGCGGAAAGAAGCTAGGAAAGGCTAGTAAGTAATCAAAGAAAGGGGTCTGTTCAGCCAGCTTGATTTCCAGTTCGTGGTCATTTACTGCTTTGATCCCTAACTCCTCAGGATCTTTCTCGCCATTAATAATGTCATTACCATTTTCAATACAACCAAAAAGATATGCATACTCTGCTCCAGTATCTGGGTCAACCGTACGCTGCCAAGCAAAAACATAATCATCTGCGGTTACATCGTCCCCATTAGACCATTTTGCATCATCTCTTAATTTGATATCATAAGTTAATCCATCATCTGATACCTGTGCCAATTTTTCAGCGCCTGCTGGCTGTGGCTTATTGTCTTTATCCAGCCGATAAGCACCCTCATAAATATTATTTAAGGCAGTAAAACTAATCGTATCTGTCGCTTTTGAAAGGTCCGCTGAAGGCATCTCCTGGACAACGGACAGGTTAAAAACCTGCTCATCACTCTTTTTAGCAGTATCCTCTTTTTTCCCTGTAGAACAAGCTCCCAGTAGCAGCACACTCGCCAACATCAGCGGCCATACTTTTTTCTTTTCCATTTACATTCCTCCAAAAAAATAATAATTGCCTATTAGATATGAATAATAGTTTACCTAAATCCTCATCATTTTGCAATGATTTTATCATTAATTATTAAAAATTCTCATTTTCCAGTTTAAAAATGCTATCACTTTCAAAAAATACGAAAAGTCGCTATACTGAAAATAGAAAAAGGAGGTCTACACAATGGCTTGGAATTTAGAAGATTATCCTGTATCAATGAAAAATTTGGAACATTTAGTCCGTAAAAAAGCAATTGATATCGCCAATGCGCTATTAGAAGAAGGGTATCCAGATGACCGGGCGATTCCAATTGCCACAAGACAAGCCCAAGAGTGGTATGACAATGCCAGCCAAAAAGAAAAAGATTCTTTCAGTCATGAGAAACGACCGCAAAAAAGTGATCAGCATCAAGTCTCAGAAAATAGCGGCAAATTATTATCAGCTGATGTAATTGTTAACTACCAAGACGATCATTGGCAAGTGATTTCTCAAAATGCCAAAAGGCCTGACCAGACTTTTGCTACAAAAGAACCCGCAATTCAAAGAGCAAAAGAAATTGCGGAGAATAAGGAAAGTAAGGTTAAAGTCTATCTGCAAAACGGACAGTTACAAGAAGAAATTAACTTTGCAAAAAAAAATTAAAACTCATGCTTTATAATAAAAACGTCTCCTTAAGATAACAGAGGAGACGTTTTTATTAATTCTTACTATTTTCTTGACGCAAGAGTTCTTTTTTTATTTTTATCTCCGGTGCAAAGTCTCTTTGCCAGTTTTCAGGTTTTAAGACTTTTTTTGTCTGAGGATGATAGTGCGGCTTGCCGTCAGGAAATAATTTCGCCATATTGGCCTGGTGAACGATTTCCATAATAGGATTAGGATCCACATTCATCAAAGCAAAAGAGCCATAGGTAAAATAAAGCAGATCAGCCAGTGCATCTACCTGCTCGACTAGGGGATCTCTACTAGATTGTTCTTTTCTTAAAATCTTTTCTTTAGCCTGATCAATAGCTGTATGCAGATCTTCAACTAATTTTACAAAATCGCTTTTATTCTTTGCACTAGCAGCTAAAAATTCGAGCAGTTCTTCGGCTTTAAAAGCAGCCCGTTTAAAAGCAGCTGCCGAATCAAAAGCAGTCGGCGACTCAGCCATCTCAGGATCAAAAGTTTGATGAAAAATGCGAGCCATCTCAATTTCCTGCAAAATTATCTCTCCCTTTCTTTAAATCACATTAAAATATTTGAGAGCGGTATAAATACCCTCTTGGTCATTTGTCTGGGTAATAAAATCTGCTGCCTGTTTCGTTTTAGCCGTTGCATTGCCCATTGCTACTCCTAACCCTGCTCCTGTGATCATTTCAATATCATTCAAATGATCACCAAAAACCATCACTTCGTCCATCGCTATATCAAAATGCGCAGCTAAGAATTTAATACCAGTCAATTTAGAGCTATCTTTAGGGACAATGTCGACTGAATAAGGATTAGAACGTTTAAGATCACAATGCGGCAAAGCTTTTTTTAGACTATGATCTTCGTCAGTACCCGCTAACATGACACATTGGTAGATTGGTTCATTTAAAATTTGTAAGCCACTATAGCGTTCAGCTTGAAATCGTTTGGGACGATATTTCTGCATAGTCGTTTGTAAGAAACTGACAGGAATCTTCTTGGGTACAAAGCGAATAATCTGCGTTAATAAACGCGATTGACCAAATTGCATGGTCTTACTGCCTGCTGAATGATTCCTTCCGCAAAATAATACCTGACGCGAGAAAGCCTCCGAATAAGTCACAATATCATCCAGCACGTTTTCATCAAAAGCTTTTGCATAAATGAGTTCATCTGTTGTATAAACTAGCTGACCATTACAAACAATAAAAACATCTAATGGAAATTCTTTTAAAACGGCATGAACACTGCCAGGAGTACGACCAGTAGAAATTCCACAGATGATCCCTTGCTGCTGAACCATAGAAATGGCTTTTTGGGTACTAGCTGAAATTTTTCCCTTGCTATTTAATAGAGTGCCATCAATATCAAAAAAAATCATTTTTATCATTCGTTCACCTACTTAAAATAAATCAAGTTGTCTGGGATTTAACTTTTTAAAATCTAATTGCAATAGCTCTTTAAAAGCCAAAGCATTAGCTGCTGCATCGCCACCTGCATTATTATTAAAAATCACAGCTACCGATGAACTCTGCTGGGCTACCTGACGAACTTTCTGCTGTAATTCAGCCAGTTCCTTATTAGAGTAACGGTAATTCGTACGGACACGCTTAGCATCAGGTCCTGTAGCTACCCAGCCTGCATCATTGCGGCCATGGAAACGGAAAAAAGCAAAGTCTGGGTTTGTGACAAAAGTATCTAAAGGAACTGTTTGCGACAATTTTTTAGGTTCATCAACCATTACTAAGGAAAAATGCATTTCTGTCATAAAAATTTGCATCTCTTTTAACCATTTACTCGAATACCAGCTTACATCACGAAACTCAACAGCTAGTGGTGTTTGTGGAAATAATTTTCTTAAAGTCCGTAAATAAGCCACATTTTCTTTTTTACAATCAAAATAAGGTGGAAATTGGGCTAACAGGCAAAACAAATGTCCCTGTTCCTGCATCGGCTTGATAGCCGTAAGCAGCTGCTGAGCTAGTTCAGTTAAACTTTCTCCCGCCTCTAAGGCAGTATGCTTGGTAAATACTTTCGGCACTTTCATGATAAATTGAAAATCTTGTGGTACTTGCTTCAGCCATTCTTTGACATAAGTCTGTTTAGGAATAGCATAAAAACTGGTATCCATTTCAACTAAGGGAAAATGAGCGGCATATTCAAAAAGACTACTTTCTTTTTTTCCAGTTAAATAAGTATGTTCTTTAAAACTCGTACAACCAATTCGAATCATAAAAATCCTTCTCCATCTTAAAGTTGCTTTTATTATAGCAGTTTTATAGTAAATTTGTTGGGTGGATCACTTGTTGACGAACTTTTTTTGGGCTAAACTAGAAAAGCAGCAGTAAAAGAAAGGTTGATATTCATGAAAAAAATTCTTATTTTACATACTGGCGGTACCATTGCCATGAAAGAAAATCCTCAAACTGGTAAAGTCAGCCCGAGCGCAGCAAATCCTCTGATGGATGCAAAAATTCAGATTCCTGAAGAAGTCAAGCTGATCGTTGAAAATATCTTTAACCTCCCCAGCGCTCATATCACACCTGAGGACATGCTTAAAATCAAGAAACGAATCCAGCAGGCAAAAAAGCAAGAAATAGACAGCGTGGTTATCACCCACGGGACAGATACCCTAGAAGAAACAGCCTTTTTCCTAGATGTGACGATCGGCAATTTACTGCCGATCGTTCTTACGGGAGCCATGCGATCAAGTAATGAACTAGGCAGTGACGGTCTTTATAATCTTGCCAGTGCACTCCGGGTAGCTGCTTGTCCAGCTGCACAAGAGCAAGGCGTTTTGGTGGTGATGAACGATGAAATTCATACTGCCCGTTATGTCACGAAAACACATACCACCAATGTAGCTACTTTCCAGTCACCTGCTCTAGGACCTGTAGGAATGATCAGTAAAAATCATATTACTTTTTTACAAAAAAATTATCCGTCTATGCAACTGAATGCGGCTACTGTTGACGGTCTGATTCCTATATTGAAGGCCTATGCCGGAATGGATGCAAGTCTTATCGAGATGTTATCACAAATGAAACTGACCGGCCTAGTAATTGAAGCTTTAGGATCCGGTAATCTACCTCCGGAAAATATTGTTCCTTTACAAAAAATCATTGAGCGACAAATTCCAGTAGTTCTTGTATCACGCTGTTTTAACGGCAGTGCAGAAGCTATCTATGATTTTAGCGGCGGTGGAAAAGAATTACAGGATATGGGCATTATTTTCTGCCCCAATCTTAACAGCCAAAAAGCTCGGCTCAAGCTTCTTATCGCGCAAAACTGTCATTTAAAAAATGAAGAATTAATCAGCTTTATGCAAAATTAAACTAGACAAAAAACAATTGAATAGCAAAAAATCGCGAAATTTTTTCATTCGCGATTTTTGTTTATCTTTTTTTCCAGTCGATCTCGGCTTCACAATATTTTGTTTGCCCGATTTTAATGGCGTGTAGTGTCTTCATCCGATCATCATCGGAAATGATCTCGTACTGACTTTCTATCAGATTGCCATACTCCACTTCCTTATCAAAACGAATATTGATATAAGCAGGCTCATAAGTAGTTAAAAAATTATAATCTAAACATTCAATGATCCAATTAAAGTAAACCGAGTTATTAACGTGATGATTACTATCAATATCATAAAAACGCACGCGAAATGGTAGACTTTCAGCTTGGTTTAAGGCTGGAATTTTCGGTGCCCGTTTGATTTTTGTGATTTTTTCACTCTCAAAAGGAGCAATAATTTCCTCAGTAACACTGCTGATTTTACGAGTCGTATAATTCATTAGAGCAAAAATTGATTCCACCCGGACCAATTCTTCACCTTCTTTGGTTTCGATCCAAAAATTTCGATAACAGAAAAATTTGTTGTAACTCGTCGCCTGAGTAGAGACAAGGATCGTTTCGCCCACTTTGGGTAAACGCGATAAGAAAACTTCATACTGTGTTAAAATCCAAGTGACGCCAAACTGGTGAACAAAATCAGAACCACGGTTTAAATAATCTGACTGTTCTTCAGATACTTTAATAATAATAGCGATCATCGATGAGATTTTCATCGTAGCATTAACATCGCATTCATAATAAGGAACTTCATAACTAACAGTATATTTTCCTGACAAAAAAACTCCTCCTTTACGGTAAATTCCTTCTCTAGTATAGCAGAATTCAACCTATTTTGTCTTAGCTTGTCGAACTCTTTGAGAAATATCAACTTCATGACCAGCTTTTTTCAAATCATAAAACTCAGCTACTGCTGTAAAAACAAGATCACTAGCTGAATTTAACGCTGTTTCCACTGAATCCTGAATAACTCCGATAATAAAACCCACACCCACTACTTGCATAGCAATATCATTTGATATATTAAATAAGCTACAAGCCAGAGGAATCAATAATAAACTTCCGCCAGCGATCCCGGATACACCGGTAGAAGCCAGTGCAGATAATAAGCACAATAAAAAAGCTAAGAAAAATGGCACATG
>DATGVB010000198.1:0-12233 GCA_035300805.1 Tetragenococcus sp.
GCTTTTAGTTCTTCTTTAGTTTTGTAAACTTGATCTGCTCCATAAACTTGATTGAAGATCGTTAGTTCAGTATAAGCATGGGCAGCTCCCCAGACGGTGATTTTCACTGGTGTTCCATCGGATAAATCCTTGACTTCCTTATATAAGTCTAGATAATGATGATTTTTTCCTGATAGTGGTTTGGTAATACGAATACCGGTATCTTTACGAGTTTCAAAATGTCCGCCATCGTGATCAACAAAAGAGTAGCCATTATCGGCAATAAAACGTTCGATGCCATCTAAGCCCCAGAGAAAATCAAGATGCCACATGGAGCGTCCTTGTTCACCATCCGTGATGACAGGTAGTTGGTGTTCGAGTTGTTTGGCTACAACGTTTTTGATTGCGGCTGTTTCAGTTTCTTTGTAACCTTTGAAATCATCATAAAAGGGATATTGAATATCTTCACGATGTTCAATTTGTTCTTTGTAAGAAAGCAGATCTGCCGGACGCAGTAAAGAACCGACCAGTAAAAAGCGATTTGTTGTCATAAATAAATTCCTCCAATATTTAGTTGTTGAATGTATTCTAACAAACAATTAAAATAATAGATAATACTTTTATATTCTTAATAGTAATAGGTATTACCTATAAGGAGGAGAATAAGATGCGTATTCAGCAATTGCATTATTTAGAAAAAATTGTAGAGGCGGGTTCTTTAAATGAAGCAGCTAAACAATTATTTATCAGTCAGCCATCACTATCCCAGGCGATGAAAGAACTAGAAAAAGAATACAATATTCAGCTTTTTTATCGCAGTAAACTAGGAATCACATTAACAGATGAAGGCCGGGAATTTATTAATTATTCACGCAGTGTATTAGATCAAGTGAATCTGCTGAATGAACATTTTAAAAAAGATACGGCGCGTAAACATATTTTTAGCGTTTCCGCCCAGCATTATGCTTTTGTCGTTCATGCTTTTGTGGAGTTGGTCAAACAAATTGGCGAAGATGAATATCAGTTCACTTTACGTGAGACTCAGACACAAAATGTTTTGAGTGATATCCAGACTTTTAAAAGTGAACTGGGAGTGATTTATCTCAACGCCTTTAATCAGAAAGTATTAGAACGTTTGATTGCCGAAAAAGACTTAGAATTTACCCCGCTTTTTGAAGCCCGGCCTCATGTTTTTATCGGGCGTGATAATCCCTTGGCAGCAAAGAAGAAAATCACTCTGGCAGATCTGGCAGATTATCCCTATCTTTGTTATGAACAAGGGGATACGAATTCTTTTTATTTTTCTGAAGAGATTTTAAGTACCTTAACTCACAAAAAACAGATTACCATCAGTGATCGGGCGACGATTTTTAATTTAATGGTGGGTCTTAATGGCTATACGATCAGCTCAGGAATTATCAGCAGTGAGCTTAATGATGAAAAAATTGTGGCAATTCCACTGGAGGTGGAAGATTATATGAAACTAGGCTATTTAAAACATAAAAAAATTGAATTAAGTAGTATTGCTAAGCAGTATCTGAAATTATTAAAACAACATATTCGTAATTATGGTTTTAAAGTTTATGAATGAAAGCATAATAAATCAGTACTTGTTATTCTATTTTTATCAAAAAGAGCTTCCTGGCTGAGTTAAAAATTCTAGTTCTGCTTTGGTTGACTGACGGTTTAAAATAGTATTTCGATGAGGATAGCGACCGAAGCGGGCAATGATTGCCTGATGTTTTTTTTCAAACGCTAAGTAATCTTCCAAACCGGGCTGACTAAATAATTCTAAAGCTGTCTGATGAATGACTAAGGATTCAGAGTGCATGAAAGGCATGTATAAAAAAGCCTGCTGTTCGATGGTTAATTCCTGTACTTGCTTAGTAGCAATGGCTTCTTGAGCTAAGATCAAAGCCATACCATCATAGGCAAAAGAAGCTGCTTTTTTGCGGAACATATTTCTTGAAAACTGATCTAAAATAATTACTTCAGCTAATCTGCCTGTGATGTTTTTACGCCAGTTATAAAGTTCTGCCCTGCTGGCTTTTTGATGGATAGCTGCAAAACGCTTTATGATCATCTGATCAAAGGCAGGGTCTTTTTGAAAATGCTGCTGACTGGAAACTTCTTCAAACCAGAACTTTAAAATTTCTTCGTACATAATTACACATCCTTTAAATAATTTGACAGTGACAATTACTTATCTTCATTATACCGTTTATTCATCAGTAATTGGTTAAAAAATCCTCATTTAAAGACTTTACATTTACCTTAGTAAGAATTAAAATAGATATATTGATTTTAATAATACGGCGAATATGGCGAAGTGGTTAACGCACCGGATTGTGGCTCCGGCACGCGTGGGTTCGATTCCCACTATTCGCCTAATGGAAAGCAGCGTTTGAGGGTAACAGGTACATCAAACTCTGCTTTTTTTCAGCAATAATTGACAATTAACGTTCAATCGTCTAAACTTTATTTTATAATAAGTATATGAGAATTTTCTAATCATTTTAATGGGAGTGATAGTTATGAAAGTAGTGGATAAAAAAAGTATTTTGCTGGTTACTTGTCTGTGTGGCTTGTTTTTAACAGCTTGTCAGTCAAAGGGAGAAGGAACAAAAGATAAAGCAGTAAAACAAGAGGTCAATGTCGTTTATAATGCAGAGATGGGAAGCGCTGACATATCTTTGGCCACAGATAATTATAGTTTTATCACTTTAAATAATGTCTATGAAGGTTTGTACCGTTTAGATAAGGATAATAAACCCATTATTGCCGGGGCTAAAAAGAAAGCTCAAATCAGTGAGGATGGACTGACTTATACTATCGATTTACGTGAGGGTGCTAAATGGTCCAATGGTGATCCAGTCACGGCTAAAGATTATGTCTTCAGCTGGCAACGTACAGTTGATCCCAAAACAGCTTCAGGCTATGCTTATATGCTAGAACCAGTAAAGAATGCTTTGTCCATCAGTGAAGGTAAAAAAGATAAAAGTGAACTAGGAGTAAAGGCCGTCAGTGATACTGAGTTAGAAGTTACACTGGAAAAGCCAACCCCTTATTTTGAGTCTTTATTAGCCTTTCCAACTTTCTTTCCGCAAAACGAGAATGCAGTCAAAGAATTTGGAAAGGATTATGCTCTGACAGCGAGCAAATCTTATTACAATGGACCTTTTGTCTTACAGAATTTTGATGGAGCAGGGACAGATGACGCCTGGAATTTAAAGAAAAATAATAAATACTGGGATGCTGATAAGGTCAAATTGGACAAAGTTAATTTCAGCGTAGTCAAAGAATCAGCAACCAGTTTAAATATGTTTGAAAATAATCAAGCAGATGATGTCTTGTTAACGGGCGAATTGGCTATGCAAAAAGCAAATGATAAAAATTATGTCACACAACCGGGAGCAACAACTCAATATCTGGAAATGAATCAGGACAAAAAAGATTCCCCCTTCAAAAATAAAGACTTCCGTCAGGCGATTTCTCTTTCAATTGATCGCCAGAAACTGGTGGATAGCATCTTAGGTAACGGATCATTAGTAGCCAATGGGATTGTACCTGCTGATATGAGTTACAATCCAGATACTAAAACTGATTTTGTCAAAGATGTCGGCACAAAACTGGAGTATGATAAAAAGGCAGCTCAAGAACATTGGGAAAAAGCCAAAGCTGATCTAGGTGTGGATTCAGTTTCATTTGAATTATTGACTTCAGATACAGACCAGTCAAAAAAATTAGGTGAATATATTCAAGGAGCGATCCAGCAAAACCTAGAAGGTGTAAAAATGGATGTGACCACCGTTCCTTTATCGGTTCGTCTTGATCGTTCGAATAATGGCAAATTTGATATGGTGATGAATAACTGGGTAGGAGACTATGCCGATCCGATCAACTTTTTAGAGCTGTTTACAACTGATAGTTCTTATAATCGGGGAAAATGGGTCAATGAAGAATATGATAAGTATGTAGCAGATTCTGGCGATGCCAATGTATCTGATCCATCCGCTCGCTGGCAGGATATGGTCGAAGCAGAAAAAATCTTAGATGAGGATCTGGGGATCATTCCACTTTTCCAAAATGCCGAAGCTCATTTACGCGCTGAAAAGGTTAAAGGGCTAGTTATTCACGGTGTTGGAGCAGGTTATGATTATAAAGATGTTTATGTAAAATAGTTTTAATGGTAGAATAGTAGCAGCTTATGTTTTCATAGGCTGCTTATTCTTTTTTTGGAAAGGACTTTTTTAATGAAAATTACTGAAATAAAAACAAATATTATACCTATTAAGTTAAATGCTCCTTTTAAAACAGCTTTGCGTGAAGTCAATGCGGTAGATGTGATTAGAGTAAAGCTGTATTTTGATAATGGAATTATAGGAATCGGCGAAGCAGCTCCTACTAAAGAGATTACCCATGATACCAAAGAAAGCATTTTAAAAGCAATCAATGAAATTTTCAAACCTTTTTTGCTGGGCAAAGAAGTAGATGATAAGCTGCTTTTTTTAGCTGAAATGAATGCTTTGATCGATCACAATACAAGTCCTAAAGCAGCTATTGATATAGCTTTATATGATGCTTTAGCCAAGGAAAAAGGATTGCCTTTATATCAGTATCTGGGTGGTAATAAAGCAGAATTAGAAACAGATTTTACGATCAGTATAGCAAAGCAAGAAAAAATGGTGGAAGATGCTAAAGCAAAAGTGTCATCGGGTTTTAAAAGCTTAAAAGTAAAATTAGGTTTAGATAATATAGAAGAAGAGGTCGCAAAAATCCGTCATATCAGTCAGGTTTTTGACGGCAAAGTACCTTTAAGGATCGATGCAAATCAGGGCTGGGATAAAGAAGAAGCAGTTCAGATTTTAACACAGTGGCAAGATCTGCCGATTGAATTTGTCGAACAGCCGGTTTCAGCAGCTGATTTTGAGGGCTTGAAATATGTGACGGATCATACGGATATTCCCATTATGGCTGACGAAAGTATGTTTAGTTTGGCAGACGCAAAACGGTTGATTGATGGAGAATACTGTGATTTATTAAATATTAAATTAATGAAAAGCCAGGGGATTTCGGGAGCTTTGAAGATTCATCAGCTGGCTACTGATAAGGGAATCAATTGTATGGTCGGATCAATGATCGAAGGCTATGCGGGAATGTCGGCAGCCGCTCATTTTGCAGTCAGTGCTCATAATGTCCGTTATTACGATTTGGATGTGCCTTTTATGTGGGAGGTAAGTGATTTAAGTGATGATTTGATCGGTATGCAAATCAGACCTGGTCAGTTGCAGTTGTTAGACAAGCCTGGTTTAGGGATTAAAGATTGGAGGTAAAAATGCATAAAGCAGTAATAACAGCCAGTTCCTTTTTATGGAAAAAAGCGGAAAATAATCCGATTTTAGAAAAAATGAAAGTTCACTTACATACAGAACTTCATGATTATCTGACTCCAGCAGATGCTATGCAGTTATATAAGAACCGTCTAGTTGACTCTGAAGTATTATATGGTACGGTTGTTAATGTTATAGCAGAAGTGGGGGAGTTTTCTCAAGTAGAAGTGATCGATCAGACGTCAAAAGACAATAAAGGTTACTTGGGCTATATTTCAACAGCAGATCTGATCGAAGTTGATGATCATTATGGTCAAGCAGCGGTTCAAATAGCATTGATTACGGCTGCGGCGGATTTAACTTTTGCAGCAGGGCAACGACGAAAAATTTCTTTTGGTACGGTACTTGATTTAGTCGATGAAACAGCAAGTGAATATCAGGTGAATACTCCCACAGGAATTGCTTATCTAAAGAAAAAAGACTGTCAAAAAACAAACAGTTTTGCCGGCCGCAAGGTAACTGCAAATATGATACAACTGGCCGAACAGTTTATGGATCTGCCTTATGTCTGGGCTGGGATCAGCGGACAAGGTTTTGATTGTTCGGGCTTTGTTTATAGTTTACATCGGGTCAACGGGATCTTGATCCCACGTGATGCAGATGATCAGGCCGTTTGTGGCAAAAGACTGACTTATGAAAAAGCCCAGGCGGGAGATTTACTGTTTTTTGCCTATGAAGAAGGCAAGGGTTTTGTTCACCACGTCGGACTGTACTTAGGTAACGATGAAATGATCCATTCACAGACACCAGGTTCAAAGGTGATCAAAACTAAAATTACCGGATCTAAGTATGAACCAGAACTGGCTGCTGTTTCACGTTTTTGGTAATAGATTGAATAAATCAGCTAAAATTTGGGAAAATGCACCTGAAAAAGAAAAAGTGGATTTTTAAGACAAAAAAGATGAGCCGTGAAAACAGCTCATCTTTTTTATTTATCCATTGGCTTTTAGTAATAATTGATCATCTTTTAATTCACTGCCGCTGCTTTCTTGGAAAAGTTCCATCAATTGTGTGACAGTGAGATTTTTCTTTTCTTCTTCTTTGATGTCAACCACAATATTTCCCTGGTGGAGCATGATCAGACGATTGCCATAATTGATTGCATCTTGCATGTCGTGAGTTACCATAAAAGCAGTTAATTTTTGTTCACTGATCATTTTTTCAGTGAGTCCCATTACTGTTTTTGAAGTTTTGGGATCAAGTGCTGCAGTGTGTTCATCAAGTAAAATCAGATCAGGACGTTGTAATGTTGCCATTAATAAAGTAATTGCTTGCCTTTGACCACCAGAAAGCATTCCTACTTCAGTGGTCAGCCGATTTTCCAAGCCGAGATTTAATGTAGCTAGTTGTTCTTTGAAAAAGGGCCGATTATTTGTTTTGACAGCCAGACCAAAGCCGCGATGCTGGCCGCGTTTTAAAGCTAAGGCTAAGTTTTCTTCTACTGTCAGGCGGACAGCAGTCCCCAATTTTGGGTCCTGGAAGACACGACTGACTGACTTGGCCCGTTTTATAACGGATTGTTTTGTCACATCTTTGTCATTTAATAAAATTCGGCCTCTTTTTACTGGAATAGCACCCGCAATACTATTAAGTAAAGTAGATTTTCCTGCACCGTTTCCACCGATGATAGTGATAAATTCACCCGCTTGCATATTTAAATTAATTCCCTTTAAAACGTGGTTTTCATTGATCGTGCCTTCTTCAAAAATTTGGTGTAAATTTTCAATTGTTAAAACAGAATTCATTTTGTACCAGCTCCTTTTGCTTTTTTCGGCCGACTGAACTTGCTGCGGACTTCTCCCAATGAAAGGCAAAGGACCAGCACGATGGCAGATGCAATTTTCGAATCTGCAGGTTCAACGTTGAATTCAAAGACAAGAGCTAAAATAAAGCGATAAATAACTGCACCTAATACAATTGTTATTAAGCGGAAAAACAAAGGCTTGTTACGGAAAATAACTTCGGCAATAATAATTGAAGCTAAACCTATAACAATCGTTCCTACTCCTGAGTTTAAATCGGCAAAAGAATTATTTTGAGCAATTAAAGCACCTGATAATGAAATACAACCATTAGAAATCATATAGCCGATCATTTTCATATTATCAGTATTAATACCATTAGCTTCACTCATGGCGATATTATCACCTGTTGAACGGATTGCCAAACCAATTTCTGTACCAAAGAAAAGATTTAACAAAATAATTACTACTAAAGTAATCAGGATACCTACTACGATGGTAGCGTTGATTTTGGATAGTCCCATTTCCTGAAAAGAACTAAAAACAGTCTTTTCACCTAATAAAGGAATATTAGGGGCTTTCATGACTCGTGAGGTGATCGAGTAAAGTCCAGTCATGGTGATGATTCCAGCTAGTAATGCGGGGATTTTTAATTTGGTGTGTAAAATACCAGTCACAAGACCTGCTAGAACACCACCTAGAAAACCTAATAAAGTTGCGATCCAGGGAGATATGCCATTGGTGATCGCAACTGCTGCGATCCCGCCTCCCAGCGGGAAACTGCCTTCAGTGGTTAAATCGGCAATATCTAGAATACGGAAGGTGAGAAAAACACCGATCGCAAGTAAAGCCCACACAACACCTTGTGAAGTGGCTGATTGCAAAATAATTCCTAAATTACTGATTGTCATGATTAATCATTCCTCAAATCTTTTTTAAGCTTTTTAAATTATTTGATTGAATCAGGGTCAATATCTAAAGCTTTAGCCATATCTTTGTTGACAACTAATTCTAAACTTTTTGGACTTTCGACGGGCATGTCGGCAGGCTGTGCATCGCCATCTAAAATTTTTGCTGCCATTACGCCGGTTTGTTTTCCTAATTCTTTAAAGTCAATTCCATAAGTTGCCAAGGCACCGTCTTCTACTTGTTCCACGGAAGCTGCCACAATCGGTGTTTTTGTTTCTTTAGCAACATCACCAACAACTGCTGCTGCACTGGCAAAAGTATTATCCGTTGGAATATAGATTCCATCTACGTCTTTAGCTAAACTAGTCGTAACTTGCTGGACATCATTGGTTGTATTAGCAGTTAATATTTTTACTTTGACTCCTGCATCTTTTAGTGCTTTTTCTGCTAAATCCGACTGAATTTTTGAATTTGCTTCACCTGCATTATACATGATGCCGATTGTTTGTGGATCATCAATAACATTTAGCAATAAATCAATTTGTTTACCGATATCTGCCATATCATGTGTACCGGTCACATTTCTACCTGGTTTTTTATAAGAATCAACTAATTTGGCTGCTTTCAAATCAGTTACCGCTGTAACAACAATCGGGGTATCTTGTGTAGCATTAGCTAATGACTGTGCTGCCGGGGTAGCGATACCCAACA
This sequence comes from Tetragenococcus sp., assembly GCA_035300805.1. Lineage (GTDB taxonomy): Bacteria > Bacillota > Bacilli > Lactobacillales > Enterococcaceae > Tetragenococcus. The sequence continues at coordinate 8,732 of DATGVB010000198.1, forward strand.
TTAAATCACATTTATCTTTGACTAATTTTTCACTCATACTTTTGAGATTATCTTGATTATTTTGTGCGTTTTGATATTCCAGCTTAAGATTGTCTCCTTCTTTATAGCCGTTTTCAGCTAACCCTTCCTTAAATCCTTCATAAGCAGCGTCCAATGAACCATGTTGGACCACCTGTAAAACACCTACTGTTTTCATATCATCATTTTTTGCAGCAGAATCGTCTGTGCTATCTCCACTGGCACAAGCCCCTAAAGTTAGTACTCCTAAAGCTGCCAGAGTCAATAAACCCAATTTCTTTTTCATAAAATTTCCTCCTATAATAATTTTTAAATAAATAAAAATAAAAAAACCATTTAGACAACAGTCAAAATGGTTTACTAAAAATCTTAAAATAAAGCAGCCATTTTGGAATTGTCTTAAATGGCTAAAAAACGGTACGAAACGCTTTAGCCATTTTCGCATCGCTTGTATCCAAAATGGGACACAAGCCTATCTAAAATAGCTAAAGTAATAATTATTCAATTGTGCTGGTATTTCAATTATCAGTTGTTTCATTCGTACAACCCCCACATTTGATTGACATAAGTATAATGAAAGAAAATAAAAAAGTCAACAAAAAATTAGAATTATTCTCCATATTTGAAAAATTTTGATAATTTAATCTATTTACTAATAAACAAGCTGCCTTCAGCTGTTTTCAGTTAAAGGCAGTCGTTGATTTTAATCATTACGATCGACGATAATAACGGATACTATCTTTAATTTTTTCAATACTATAAGGCAGCGGGTCATTAAAATCAGTGTCCAGATTGCTATTTAACGAGTCGTTAAAAATATTTTCATATTGGTCGACAGATAATTCTTGGCGTTGGTTTAGGAGGGTCGGATGATCCTTTTTAAGGAGTTGTTTTTCAAAATCTGCGACAAGAGTACCGCTGAAAAATTCAGCTACCGCTCCTGATCCATAACTAAAAAGACCTAGACGATCCCCTGCTTTTAGGCTGGTAGAAGTTTCCAATAAAGAAATTAACGCCAGATAAAGTGAAGCGGTATATAGATTGCCGATTCTCCGACTGTAACCAATACTTTCTTCATATCGTGTCAATAATCGTTTCTGTTCTACTTTTTCCTCATTTTCCAGAATGGTTGAAAGTGCTTTTTTCCCCATTTTAGTATAAGGGGTATGAAAGACGATCGCTGTATAATCTTTTAAAGAACGCTGATGACGTCTTTTGTTTTCTTGCCAAAGTTTTTCAAAAGATTGGATATAAGTTTGATTAGACAAAGGTCCGTCGACAAGAGGATAGTCGTATCCGCTTGGACGCCAGAAGTCATAAATATCTTGAGTCAGGGCTACACTTTCATCTTCCAAAGCTAAAATACGTGGTTTCTGGCTGATCAGCATGGCAACTGCTCCAGCACCTTGGGTCGGTTCTCCGCCGGAATTTAAGCCATATCTTGCAATATCACTAGCGACAACCAGTACTTTTTTTTCTGGATGAGATAAAATATGGTTTTTGGCCATTTGTAGACCTGCTGTTGCAGCATAGCAAGCTTCTTTTATTTCAAATGAACGTGCGAAAGGCTGAATTTTTAATAAGCGGTGTAAAATAACGGCAGCTGCTTTCGATTCATCAAAGCTAGATTCCGTGCCTAAGATCACCATATCAATGGCAGCCAGATCTTCTTTAGTAAGTATCGGTTTACAAGCATTGACAGCAAAAGTGATGATATCTTGCGTTTTAGGATTTATGGCCATTTCGTCTTGGCCGATCCCGATATGAAATTTTGCCGGATCAACCTTGCGTGCTTCAGCTAATTTGGTCATATCCAGATAATAGGGGGGAACAAAAAAATTTATTTTATCAATACCAACATTCATAATTCTTCTCCTTTTCATAGATTATATACTAAATAAAAGTAACACAGTTTATTAAGGTTGAGGAGTTTTGCCATAATAATTAAAAGATTGTTAAAAATTAATCCATAAGTAATAAAAAAAACAAGGAATATTTGTTTTTATGAAAAAGCATGCTATAGTCATTTTGGAGGTGTAAAAGTGGAAGATATAGTGATTATAGATGCTTTGCGTACACCCATCGGAAAATATCGGGGACAGCTAGCTCAATTTTCTGCTGTGGAGCTTGGCAGTGCAGTTTCCAGAGCTCTATTAGCTAAAAATAAAAAAGTTGGTCCTTTGGTCGATCAGGCTATTTTCGGCAATGTTTTACAAGCAGGCAATGGACAAAATCCTGCTCGCCAAATTGTCATAAACAGCGGTTTAGCTCCGACTGTCTATGCGACTACGGTCAATCAGGTCTGTGGTTCCGGCATGAAGGCAGTCAGCTTGGCGATGGAAGCTATTCGTTTACAAAAAGCGGAGCTTATCTTAGCCGGGGGGATTGAAAGTATGAGTCAAGCCCCTTTTTTGAGTCGTTATAACCAGCAGAAAGATAGTTACAGTGATCCAGTCCCGGTGATGATCAAAGATGGACTGACTGATGCCTTTAGTGGTCAGCATATGGGACTGACAGCTGAAAATGTTGCTCAAAAATTCCATGTTTCACGTAAAGAACAAGATGTACTGGCTCTTTATTCGCAGCAAAAAGCTGCCGCTGCACAAGAAAAAGGCTATTTTACTGCGGAAAAAATCAACTTGCAAACAAAAGAGGGTAAAGACATTAATTGTGATGAAGGAATTCGAAAAGCTACAAGTTTAGAAAAATTAGCCGCTTTAAAGACCGTCTTTAAAGAAGATGGAACGGTAACAGCTGGTAATGCCTCAACTCTGAATGATGGGGCCGCTGCTATGTTACTGGCGTCAAAGAACTTTGCCTTGTCACAAAAATTGCCTATTTTAGCGGAAATTAAAGATATTGTAGAAGTAGGGATCGACCCCAGTCTTATGGGGATCTCGCCCATCAAAGCCATCCGTAAACTGATCGCAGCGACAGAGATCAGCCTAGCTGATATTGACTGGTTTGAAATCAATGAGGCCTTTGCAGCTTCTTCGATAGTGGTTCAACGCGAGTTGGCTTTGGCAGCAGAAAAAGTAAATCCAGTGGGAAGTGGAATTTCTATTGGTCATGCCATTGGTGCCACTGGGGCGCGGATCATTACTACTGCCTGCCATCAGCTTGAGCGTATCAAAGGTCGCTATGCAATTGCCAGTCTTTGTGTGGGGGGCGGTTTAGGATTGGCCTGTCTGATCGAACGTCCCTCTTCTCAGGAAAAAAAACATTTCTATCAAATGAGTAAAACTCAAAGACTTAGTCAGCTTGCTTTACAAAAAGAACTTTCACAGGATCAGTTGAAAGATCTTACTCAGACTAGCCTGAATGATCAGGTAGCTGATCATTTAATTGAAAACCAGATCAGTGAATTTGAGCTGCCTATGGGAGTTGCACTAAATCTTCGAGTAAATCAAAAAGATTATGTCGTTCCTATGGCGACAGAAGAACCTTCTGTCATTGCTGCTTGTAGTAATGGGGCAAAAATGCT
>DATGVB010000199.1:0-7013 GCA_035300805.1 Tetragenococcus sp.
ACTTGGTTTTTTTTGGTGGCGGTCAGGACTATGAACAATTTATTGTTTCAAAAGACATTCAAGAAAAAAAAGAAAGTTTAATTGAATACATTGAAAACGATGGGGTCATGTTAGCCATCTGTGGTGGTTATCAACTCTTGGGACATTATTATACCACTAGTCAAGGAGAACGGATCAGTGGAATTTCAGCACTGGATCACTATACCCTCAACCAGGACAATAACCGCTTTATCGGTGATATCAAAATTTATAATCAAGACTTTGATGAAACTTATTATGGCTTTGAAAATCATAATGGCCTTACCTTTCTGGGTAAAAATGAACGTCCTTTAGGTCAAGTCATAGAGGGTTATGGCAATAATGGAAAAGACCATAGCGAAGGCGTCATTTATCATAATGTTTATGGTTCTTATTTTCATGGACCTATCCTTGCTCGTAATGAAACCCTAGCCAGACGATTAATCAAAATGGCCTTAAATAATAAATATGGTGCAAATGTAAGCCCGGTTCTTAATTAAATTTAATATTTCTCAATAACAAAAATACTTTTTTTATTGAGAGTTTATCGCTATACTATAGAAAAGTGTCTAAATAATTATTATAAACAATTAGGAGAGGAGTTTAGTTATGTTTTCGTTTTTAAAGAAGAAAAAGAATCCCTTATGTAGTCCAGTTACAGGAAAATTACTTCCTTTATCACAAGTTGATGATCCGGTCTTTTCTCAAGGTATGATGGGACCTGGTTTTGCTGTGATCCCCTCTAACGATGATATTTATTCCCCAATAGAAGGAACGGTAAGTAATATCTTTCCTACCAAGCATGCCATTGGTATCAAAACTAAAGATGGCAAAGAGCTTTTGATCCATATGGGGATCGATACAGTTGAATTAAAAGGCAACGGTTTTACAATCTCTGTAAAGGAAAATGATAAAGTTACGCCAGATACACTTTTAGCTAAGATGGATCGTAATTTATTGAAAGAAAATAATAAAGGTGACACGATCATGGTCTTATTGCCTGAAGAAAAAGAATTCCCAACCGTCACTGAACAAGAAGTCCATGTTCACGACGAATTATTTGAAATAGATTAACTTAAAAAAGCACACAATTTTATTTTGTGTGCTTTTTTTAAAATATGGAGGAAATAACAATGAAACATCTCTTTGATATTCACCCTTGGAAAATTTGTACGAATCATTTTGATAAACAGCAAAAAAGATTACAAGAATCACTGACCAGTATCGGAAATGGTTATATGGGGATGCGCGGAAATTTTGAGGAGCATTATAGTGGAGACCATCACCTGGGTACTTATTTAGCTGGAATATGGTTCCCCGATAAAACTCGCGTGGGCTGGTGGAAAAATGGTTATCCTGAGTACTATGGCAAAGTAATCAATGCAGTAAATTTTATCGCTTTAGATATTACTGTAAACGGAACAAAAATTGACTTAAACCGCAATAATTATCAAGATTTCTATCTTGAATTAGATATGCATGATGGTATCCTTTTTCGTCAATTTACAGTAGTTATCGGAGACAGTAAGGTACGTTTAAGTTTTGAACGTTTTGTTAGTATTGTAAAAAAAGAATTAGCTTGCATCAGCTTACAAATTGAAGTACTCTCAGGCGATGCCGACATTGTGATCACATCAAAACTAGATAATGAGGTCCACAACGAAGACAGTAATTATGATGAATTCTTTTGGCAAGAAAAACAACAAGAAAAACATGATGATATCTGCTATTTAACTACGCAAACAGTTGAAAACCCTTTTAATGTCGAACAATTCACTGTAACCACTGCGATGAAACATAACTTCAAAGCTGTTCAGACTAGTAAATCCCCCTTATGTGTAAGTGAAAAATTCCATTTTTACCTAGGTAAAGGAGAAAAAACTAAGCTTGAAAAAGAGGTCGTCGTTTTAAGCAGCCGGGATGTTAAAGAAGAAAAACAAATTGAGCAAGCCGGCAAATTACTGAAACAATTCGGGAATGATTTTATTCACTTAAAAAAAGAACATGTAGCTGCCTGGCATAAACGCTGGGAATTAGCAGATGTAATGATTGAAGGTAACGATGCCGCCCAACAAGGGATCCGCTTTAACCTTTTTCAATTATTTTCCACTTACTATGGTGAAGATGATCGACTTAACATCGGACCCAAAGGCTTTACTGGAGAAAAATACGGAGGTGCCACTTACTGGGACACAGAAGCTTATGCTGTTCCTCTTTATTTGGCTTTAACCAGACCGCAAGTTACCTATAATCTGTTAAAATATCGCCATAATCAATTACCGCAAGCTTTTTACAACGCCAAACAACAAGGATTACAAGGTGCTCTTTACCCGATGGTTACTTTTACTGGAATCGAATGTCACAATGAGTGGGAGATCACTTTTGAAGAGATCCACCGTAATAGTACGGTTGCCTATGCTATTTACAACTATACAAATTACACAGGTGACAGCTCTTATCTCCAAAATGAAGGATTGGAAGTTCTTACTGCTATCTCGCGCTTTTGGGCTGATCGAATCCATTACTCAAAACACAGTAAAAAATATATGATCCATGGTGTTACTGGTCCTAATGAATATGAAAACAATGTAAATAATAACTGGTATACAAATAAAATGGCTACTTGGGTGCTATCTTATACACTAAGCAGCTATAAAAGGTTTCAAAAACAAACAACTGTTACTATTAGCAAAGAGGAACAGGAATACTGGCAAGATATCATTGACCATATGTATTTACCCAGAGATGAGGCCTTAGGGATTTTTGTACAGCATGATACTTTTTTAGATAAAGACTTGCAGACTAAAGATCAGATTCCCGCCACTGAGCTTCCTTTAAATCAACACTGGTCCTGGGATCATATCTTACGCTCTTGTTTCATTAAACAAGCAGATGTATTGCAGGGCCTTTACTTTTTAGGTGACCAATTTAGCTTGGCAGAGAAAAAAAGAAATTTTATTTTCTATGAACCGATGACAGTTCACGAATCCTCTCTTTCAGCCTCCATTCACGCTATTCTAGCCGCTGAAATCGGATTTTACGACAAAGCCCTAGAAATGTATGAACGGACTGCACGTCTTGATTTGGATAATTATAACAATGATACAGATGATGGTTTGCATATTACTTCAATGACCGGCAGCTGGCTGGCAATTGTCCATGGTTTTGCCCAGATGAAAACTTTTAATGAACAATTGAGTTTTGCTCCGATATTACCTGGAACTTGGAATTCTTATGCTTTTCATATCAATTATCGCCAACGTTTACTCCATATAAAAATAAGCTCTAAAAAAGTAGAAATAGAATTACTTACAGGTGAGGCTTTATCTTTAAAAATCTATGGAGAAGAATACCAACTTAACGATTCTTTACAAATCAGTCTAGTTGAATAAATCAAAAAACGAAGTCCCGTAAATATTTGGACTTCGTTTTTAATTATGCTTTTTTTCCAGGTTCTGATGCGATCAGTTGAACTGAGCCTTGAATCACCCAATTCTCGATTGCATCAGGTATAATAAAACTTGTACCCATCTTTAATTCATAACTTTTCCCGTCAACAATTAATTCCCCATAGCCATCAATCACTGTAGCTAAAGTATAAGGCGCATTTTTTTTCAAATTCAACTTACCACTGACTTGCCACTCATAGACATTAAAAAAGTCGGTCTGCAAATAACTGATCACTGCAGATTCTCCTTGCCGACTTTCACTGATTTGTAAATCAGGTATATAAGCCGGGACATTTGTTACATCTATTGATTGCTGGAGATGTAAGGGCCGTTTGTTCCCTTTTTCATCACTACGATCATAATCATATACCCGATAAGTTGTATCAGAACTTTGTTGTGTTTCTAAAATCATGATTCCCTGGCCAATTCCATGTATCGTACCACTTGGCACATAAAAAAAGTCACCTTTTTTTACCGTCACACGTCGCAAAAGTTTATCCCACTGCCCTAACTGCAGCATTTCTGCCAGCTCAGCCCGGCTTTTAGCCGTGTGACCATAAATAATTTGGGCTCCCGGTTTGGCATCAATGACATACCAGCATTCCGTCTTTCCTAACTCTCCCTCATGTTCTAAAGCATATTTATCATCAGGATGAACTTGTACAGATAAATCATTGGCGGCATCTAAAATCTTGACTAAAAGAGGGAAGGTTTCCTCTTTTTGATAACCAAATAATTCTTGATGGTCTTGCCACAGCTGATCTAATTTTTTTCCCTTAAAAGAACCATTCTGGACAACACTTATACCATGAGGGTGGGCACTGATTGCCCAGTCTTCCCCGATTTTGTCACTTGGTAAAGCAAAATCAAAGACAGTATGCAAATTACTTCCGCCCCAGATTTTTTCTTGAAAAACAGGTGCCATGAATAAAGGTTCCATCTTTTCACTCCTTTTAAAATTCAATAAATAGCATTAATATTCTCTTTTTTCACTTAGATAACATTTTAATAAACAATCACGATGTTTTATATAACTCTGGCGATGATCGTATGGATGAATCCGATTGGACAGAAAGATAAAAGCTTGTTTACCTAAGGGATCAATAGCCAAAAAGGTCCCAGTATAACCAGTGTGAAACAACACTTGCTGGTGATCCTTCAGTTCCCAACCTAAACTACGCTGACCCTCACTGGCTGGTACATAATTATTCAGTAAAGATAATATGGTTTTTCTCTGTAAAAGGGAAATTTGACCAAAATACATCTGGACAAAATTTTTCAAATCATCAATCGTTGTAAATAAGCCAGCATTCGCTGCGTGTTCAGCCAATATTCTAGCCTTAGGATCATGGGTAAGTCCTCTAGTTAAGCCGGTTTGAGTTCCCACTGCTAAGCCAGTACTCCTTACATCTGAAAAAAAGCTGTGTCCCATCTGTAAAGGCATCAATACTTTCGATTGAAATACATCAGTAACATCTCTATGAAAAATTTCTTCTATCATAAAGCCTAGCAGGATCATACCACTATCGGTGTACTTTACTTTTTTACCTAGGTTTTTACCTGGGGAAAGCTGCAAATAGGCTTGCCGTAAGCTTTCTTTATCCAGCTGATCACGATGTTCTATCCAGCTGACAATATCACTTGTATGAGTCAATAAATGCCGCAAAGTAATATCTCCATTTCGAAAGTCAGGCAAATAAACTTGTAAAGGTGAATCTAATTGTATTTTTCCGTCTTCCAGTAGGCTTAAGATCACAGTGGTCGTACATACAACTTTAGTCAAAGAGGCCACATCAAATAGGCTGTTTTTTGTCATTTTCTCTGGCTGCGGTCTGCTTATAGAATTTCCCAAAACCTGAGTTATTTCTTTATCTTCATCCATTAGACAGTAAATAACACCGGGATATACTCCCTCTTGCCACTGTTCTAAAATTAAGTTTTGGGTTTTAGGATACAATTGATCTCTCCTCTAAAAGAAGCTGACAGATAGACAGCGTTTAAGCAGAAAACTATATTTCAGCTAGTACAAATTATTTTTTACTAACGAACCACCATTCAATTCCAAGTGGATCATAAATTGTCAAAATCGTTTTCTTTTTATCAATATAATAATCTTGTTTAGAATTAAGTAAATGTTGTTCTAATTTTTCCATCCCTGTCTTAGTAACGGCAAAACGTAGGATTTCCAAGCCCAATATCTCAGTCGGATCTACTTTAACAGCTTGGCTATTGGAAAAATGTAAGGTAACTCCAAAATCTCTATTTTCACTATAATAGTGGTTGGGATTATCTGAGTCTAGTTGAAAACCTAAAATATTTTGTAAAAAATTGGCTTCTTTTTTTTGATCAGTTACATTTAGATGAATCGTCTGAATAGAACTATCTTTAGAAAGTTTAGCAAATTTACCTTTAGCTAGCGCAAGAAGCTGAGTCCTATCTTGAATCTGTTCTTGATTCCTTACTCTAATTTTTAATTGATTTTCTTCTGGATCTAATAATACAAATCGAATCTCATCTTCAAATTCACTATGTACAATAGGATATTCATTTTTTTCTAAGCGTGCATATAAATCACTTAATTCGGCAACACTGTTTAGGGTCAGCGTATATTGGTACAGCTTCTTTATCTCACCAAAATGCTCATCCGCTCGGGGACTTTCTTCCAGCCAAAGTCGTTCTTTTTTCTCTTCTTCAATCTCCATGATTGCTAGTGCGTTTTCCTCGCCTTTCAAGGTAAAGCCTATTAAATCGCGATAAAAAGCAATCATTTTATCACGATTTTTTACTCTGATCACAACGGTTTCAAACTCAGTTGTATCAGCTAAAGTAAAAAATGACATTTTAAAACTTCCTCCTTGTTTCTTCTCAAATCATTGTACTGATAAATATCAATTCTTTCAACTAATAACTATGCAATTTGCCGATTTTTACCAAATTCCAAGTTTCTATAGATGATAACGTGTCTTATTCAAGTAAAATATGATAAAGTAAGGATAAGAAAAAGGAGGTCATAGATGATGGATGATTGTATTTTTTGTAAGATTAAAAATGGAGAGATACCAAGTTATAAAGTATATGAAGATGATAAAGTATACGCTTTTTTAGACCTGACTCAAGTAACCAAGGGACACACTCTTGTAATTCCGAAAAAACATGTAGCCGATATTTTTGAATTTGACGAAGAATTAGCTGCAGACTTGTTTAGGCGTATTCCTAAGATCACACGAGCTTTACAGACCGTTTTTCCCGATATGCTAGGAATTAATGTGATCAATAATAATCGCGAAATTGCTTACCAGTCAGTTTTTCATGCTCATGTCCATTTAATTCCACGCTACAGTAAAGAAGATGACTTTTCAATGCACTTTGGAGACCATTCTGAACAATATACCGCAAAAGAAATGACAGAAATTGCCCAAGCAATCAAAAAGCAGGTGAAATAATATGAGTCAGGGATTTATAAAGGGAATTCTTTTTGGAGCAACAGCTGGTAGCCTAGGTGGTTTGCTCTTAGCCCCACAAAGCGGGCAGAAAACACAAGAAAAA
>DATGVB010000200.1:0-3735 GCA_035300805.1 Tetragenococcus sp.
CTTAATTACATTTGCAAAAAACATTTTCCATTTCCTCTCTGACCTAAAATTTATAACAAAAACAAGTATAACGAAATTCATCTTCCAAATAAATAAAAAAAGCAAGTTTTAACACTTGCTTAATTTTCAATCTAGAAAGTCTGAGCGATTGTTTTACCTTTTTCAATATATTTCATTGTACCAATTTCTTCAATTGTAAATTTTCCTTTATCATAGCGTAATCTAGTGACACAGCCATTATCGAGATCGACTCGGACGGGGTTCTTGCTGTCGATCAGATTCATTAAAAAGGCGATCGTAAAACCGTGAGAAACAACAAATGCTCGAGTGCCTCCTGTTTTTTCCAAACGGTAAGCAATATCTTCAAAGCCTGACATTACACGTTTACTCAAGGTATCATAAGTTTCAGCCCAATTGGCAGTATCTGCATCATAAAGTGCGTTACAGATTTCTTTAAAAGTCGTTTCATGATCGATCATATCATCATAGTTTTTAAAATCTAAAATTCTGGGAACAACGCCCCACATTTCAGCATCAAAACCTCCTTCAAGGGAGCCAAAATTCCATTCGCGAATTCTCTTATCAACGCGATAAGGAATATCACGACCTGACGGGTTTTCACTTAAGATAATTCGTGCTGTTTCAATAGCCCGACCGCTGTCACTTGAATAAGCAGCATCAAATTTTATGTCTCGTAAGCCTAGTCCCAAATAATGAATATTTTCTACACCTGGTTTCGTTAATGGGGTATCACACCAGCCTTGTACTCTTTTTAAGGCGTTAAACATAGTTTTTCCGTGGCGAATTACGTAAAGTTCTGTGGCTGTCATTTCTTTTCCTCCTAATTAAAAAATGGATTTGTCTTTTTCTCTTTACCGATGGTTGTCTGGTCACCATGACCAGGATAGACAATAAAGTCGTCACCTAAAGTAAATAATTGTGTTTGAATACTATGGATCAATTGTTCAAAGTTTCCAGTTACGAGATCTGTGCGGCCAATGCTGCCGTTAAATAAAGAATCTCCTGCGATGACAAAATTTTTAAAGACAAAACTAAGACTACCGATTGAGTGTCCTGGGGTAGGGACGACTTTAAACGATAAATCATCAAAAGTATAGTTGTCTAAAGTAAATTCATACTCAGCATCTTTAACAGTCAAGGGTCTGCCTAAAAATTGTAAAGATAGATTGAGGACAGGATCTTGCAGCCAGCCGGCTTCCAGTGGGCTGACATAAAGTGGAATATGGTAGTAGTCACGTAATTCATCTACTGCTCCAATATGATCGCAATGTGTATGGGTAAGTAAAATAGCTGCAGGTTTCGCCTGGGTTGTCGTAATTTTTTCTTTGATCAAAGCAGGATCATCACCTGGATCAATAATCAGTAAAGTTTGGTTGTTCCATATTAAATAACAGTTCTCTGCCAGACTACCCGTGACCAAACCAATGACATGCATAATAACGCCTCCTCTTAACTTCATATATTTAGTATAGCTTAAAATGCCAGGCAAACAAAGCATAGGAGAAAGAAAAAATATTTTCAGCTGTTAAAAAAAGCCAGTATCGCTTATAATAAGTGTTTGAAAGAAGGAGAATCCATGCATCGGGGAAAAGTATCAGTTAGAAAATTAGTCGAGTTTGTTTTACGCAAGGGAAGTATTGATAACCGTAAGACAAGCAATCATACTGCTCAAGAAGGTGCACGTATTCACCGCAGACTGCAAAAAGCTGCTGGAGAAGATTATCAGAAAGAAGTTTTCTTAAAAGAAGAGATAGAGCTTCATGAAGATAAGATTATTGTGGAAGGTCGTGCGGATGGGATCTTTAAACAAGAAGACCTATGGGTGATCGATGAAATCAAGACTTCAGAAGTAGCCTTTGAACAATTAGATCCAGGACAAATAGAACTTTTTTTCTATCAGGCAATGGTTTATGCTTATATTTACAGTCATCAGAACCACTTAGAAAAAATTCAAGTACAACTCAGCTATTATCAGACCAGTGAGAAAAAAATCAGCCGTGAAATCAGAACTTATGATTGGGAGTTTTTAAAAAGTTTTTTAAATGACTTAATGGATGAGTATCATAAATGGTTAGTTTTTCAGGAAGATTGGCGTAAAGTCCGCAACAATAGTTTAGTTCAATTAAAATTTCCTTATGAAAATTATCGTAAAGGCCAAAGAGAACTGGCAGTCGCTGCCTATAAAACTTTACGCACCAGCCAGCAATTATTTGTCGAGGCACCTACAGGCATCGGTAAGACGATTTCGACTTTATTTCCTGCATTTAAAGCTTTGGGAGAAGATCGAGCAGATCGCATTTTTTATTTGACTGCCAAAACCATTACCCGCCAAGTTGCTCAAGATGCACTGATAGCTTTAGCAGATACGGGAGCGCAGGCTAAAAGTGTAACGATCACAGCTAAAGATAAGATATGCTTTTTGGATCAGACAGCTTGTAATCCGGATGACTGCATTTATGCCAATGGTTACTATGATCGAATTAATGAAGGCTTGTGGGATCTATTGCATCATGAAAGTCAAATAACGCGTACGGTGATTGAAAAATATGCACACAAACATCAGTTGTGTCCTTTTGAATTATCTTTGGATGTGAGTCTGTTTTGCGATGTGATCATTGGAGATTATAACTATTTATTTGATCCAACAGTTTATCTGAGAAGATTTTTTGAAGAATCAGAAGAAGAATATTATTTTCTGATCGATGAAGCGCACAATTTAGTCGATCGTTCCCGTCAAATGTATTCAGCTGATATCTCTGAAAGTTTATTTGAAAAAGTAAAAGGGAATTTTAATTCAAATAAAAAAATTTTAAAAGTGATTCGAAAAATCGAAAATGAATTTGATAACATTCGTCAAGTGGCCCAAGCTGAAAAATGGACTTACCATCATCAGAGCTCATCGGCAGACACACTTACCAAATATCTGTTTTCTTTTAGTGAATTAACGAAAGAATGGCTGGCTGAAAATCCCGAAAATCCAGGACAGGAGAAAATTTTAGAGCTATATTTTGCTGTATCACATTTTCTTAAAATCAGTGAGTTTTATGATGATCACTATGAGACGACCATTGAACTCTCTAAGTATGATTTAAAAATAAAACAATTTTGTATGGCACCTGCTCCTTTTTTAGCCAATATGTTAAATAAGGGAAAGGCCAGTCTGCTTTTTTCAGCGAGTTTAAGCCCTCTTGCTTATTATCAAGAATTGTTAGGCGGAAACAAAGATGCTTTACGCTATCGTTTACCAAGTCCATTTCCTGATAAAAATCAATTAGTCTTACTGACAAACTACATTCAAACGACTTATAAAAAAAGGAGTTCCAGCTATCAGCTGATTGCTGAAACGATCGCTCTTGCTGTTAATGCTAAAAAAGGAAATTATCTAGTATTTTTCCCCTCTTATAAATATCTAGATGATTGTTATGATGTTTTTAATCAGCAGTTTCCAAAAATAAAAACGATCAATCAAGACAGTCATATGAATGAAGCTGAACGGGAGAAATTTTTAGCTAATTTTGTTGCAGAGCCACAACAGACTCTAGTGGGTTTTTGTGTTTTAGGCGGGATTTTTTCAGAGGGGATCGATTTAAAAGCAAGTCGTCTAATCGGTAGTATTATCGTTGGAGTCGGGTTGCCTCAAATAAATCAGGAACAGGACTTGATCAAAGAGTATTTTAACGATAAGAAAGGAGAAGGCTTCTCCTATGCTTATCA
>DATGVB010000201.1:0-3486 GCA_035300805.1 Tetragenococcus sp.
ATTCGAAGCTGGTAACGTTTTCTTAAAAAATCTCCAGCATTATAATTAGTCATGCCACCATTAGTAGAAAAAGCACCAGCAAATTGCCCTCTTATAAAAGTACCTCTAATTACTCCTGATAACTCAATTGTGGCCATCGGATCACTAATTACATCTATGCCATAAGGAACAATTATTTTATCTTTTAATTGTCCTATTATAAAACTCATTGCTGTTTTAACCTCAGTAGAAACTTTATCTTGATATGGAAAACTAAATTCATTAGAAAACATTACTGCATCTCCTTCTTTACTTTTTAAAATTAGTCTATTGGAATTTTTAGATAGAATATTTTCAACTATTTAACAACTACCTTCAACTTTCATTCAGTAGAGTGAAGTTGTCCAATAATTAATATATTTCCTCCTTTCTCCATGCTATAATAGAAAAGATATCTTCAAGGAGTGATAGTGTGAAAAAATATGTAAAAAATGCTTTATTGATTATTCTAGGGGCTTGGATCTATTCAATTGCTATTAACGGGCTTTTGATCCCCCATGAAATTGGTGAAGGAGGAGTAACTGGCTTAACTACCATTGGTTATTACGCGCTAAATATTCCCCCAGCATTAACAAATATCGTGTTAAATAGTATTTTATTAATTATCGGTTATCGTTTTTTAGATAAAAAAACCGTTCTTTACTCAATTTGGGCAGTAATCTGGATCTCGGTCTTTTTGCATGCTCCCAAAATTCTGGACTATCAGACCGAACAGACAATTATTCCCACCCTTGCAGGGGGCGTTTTGATGGGGCTAGCCCTGGGGCTTATTTTCCAAGGAGAAGGAACGATTGCAGGCAGTACAATTCTGGCTAAAATTGTAAACCGCTATTTTGGTATGCGGACTGGAACGGCTATGTTACTATTCGATTTTGCGGTTGCTGTACCTTCTGGTTTTGTGATTGGTTTTGAAAATATGCTTTTAACGATTTTAGAGTTATATGTTTCTGCTATTGTCTTTAATGGTTTTCATGCCTATTTTGGCGCAAAAAAATCAGTGACCATCATCACCAAAAAAACGGATGAAGTCACTGAAATGCTGTCAAATGAATTAAAACAGGGGATTACTTTAGTTAGTGCCACGGGTTACTATCATCAGGAAGCGCGTCCGATCATTTATTTGATTTGTACCGATAAGCAGGTGGCACGCATTTTCCCTATGATCTCTGAAGTTGATCCGGCTGCTTTTGTTGTGGTAGATGATGTTCATAGTGTCAAGGGCGAGGAGTTAACACGCATTTTATAAAACAAGCTAGACTGCACAAATTATAAATGTGCAGTCTATTATTTTTCAATGATACGGGCAGGATTACCCACCGCTGTTGCCTGATCCGGTACATCTTTTAAAACAACTGAACCAGCACCAATTTTACTGTCACGTCCAATGGTGATTGCTCCTAAAACTTGTGCATTAGAACCTAAGTAAGCCCCTTTTTTGACATGCGGATGGCGTTGTCCGCTGTCTTCAGAGTGTCTAGTACCGAGAGTTACTCCATGTAAGATCGTCACATCATCTTCTATGATTGCCGTTTCGCCAATAACAACCCCGACACCATGGTCAATAAAAACCCTATTTCCAATTTTTGCCAGTGGGGCAATTGAGATCCCCGTCTTTTTAGCACAGCGGTTACTAATTTTTGCTGCCAATAGAGGATGCTTTTTTAAAGCCAGATAATGGGCAATGCGATACCAGAATAAAGCGTGAACGCCAGGATAAGTTAGTAGCACCGCTGCTAAACTTGAAGCAGCCGGATCACGCTTTAAAATAGAACGTGCAGTTTCAAACATAGTCATTTTCCTTTCAAACTTAAAAAGCTTTGTTCTAAATCATTGATTAGATCCTGAGCATCCTCTACACCCACTGACAGACGAATCAGCTCGTCTTTGATCCCAATCTGCAAACGAACATCACGAGGAATCGATCCGTGAGTCATCAAAGCCGGCAGTTCCACTAAACTTTCAAGTGCCCCCAGGCTTTCTGCCAATGTGATCACTTTTAAATTTTCCACAAAAGTTTGCGCAGACAAACCCTCTTGTAATTCAAAAGAAATCATGGCACCAAAACCATTCATTTGTTTTTTAGCTATTTCATAAGCAGGATTTTCAGGATCTCCAGGATAGTAGGTTTTTTCCACTAAAGGATGCTTTTTTAAATAGTTAAACACGATTTCAGCATTCTGTAAATGGGCACGCATCCGTAAAGCTAAAGTTTTAATTCCTCTTTGTAAAAGCCAGCTTTCCTGCGGAGCCAGAATACTGCCGATCGCGTTTTGCAGATAAGCGACCTGTTGAGCTAGTTCTTCCTCTTTTACTATGACCAGTCCAGCAATCAGATCACTGTGCCCTCCTAAATACTTGGAAGCACTATGGATCACGATGTCCACACCTAATTCTAAAGGTTTTTGAAGGTAAGGCGAGCAAAAGGTATTATCGATAATACTTAATAGCCGATGATCCTGAGCAATCCTGGCAACTGCCTGAATATCGGTCACGTGCAGCAATGGATTAGTAGGTGTTTCCAGATAAATGGCCTTAGTGGCCGGAGTGATTGCTCTTTCAACAGCATTTAGGTCACGTGTATCGACTACTGTGAAATCAAGTCCTAAACTTTTTAACACACTGTCGATCAAACGAAAAGTCCCACCATAGACATCATTTCCTACAACAAAATGATCGCCTTTTGAAAATAAAGAGAAGACGGTGTGAATTGCTGCGGAACCAGAAGCAAAGGCAAAACCTTGGACTCCTCCTTCCAGTTCGGCAATCAGTTTCTCCACTGCTTCTCGAGTCGGATTGCCCGAGCGCGAATATTCATATTGACTTTGTCCCAACTTTTTCTGACGGAAAGTCGACCCCATGTAAATGGGTACCGAGCTGGCACCCGTGACTGGATCTTCTGAAATACCGCCATGGATCAGTTTTGTTTCAAATTTCATTATAATTCCTCGCTTTCCGTATCATAAATCTGTTGACTTAGGTAACGTTCGCTGCTATCGGCAAATACTGTCACGATCGT
Source organism: Tetragenococcus sp. (assembly GCA_035300805.1). Taxonomy (GTDB): domain Bacteria; phylum Bacillota; class Bacilli; order Lactobacillales; family Enterococcaceae; genus Tetragenococcus. Next base: position 3,056 of record DATGVB010000201.1, read on the forward strand.
ACTTTCAGCTGGTAAAATCTCCGCCATTTGCAGACTTGCTGCTAAAACAGCTCCACTTGAACTGCCGATAAATAAACCCTGCTGTCTAGCTGCTTCTTTCACTTGTTTAAAAGCTGCTTCATCAGAAATCGTAAGTGTATGGTCTATATTCATCCGTGCAAAAAAGGGCGGAATAAATTCGACGCCAATTCCTTCAATACGATGAGAGTGCTGCATCCCACCATTCAAAATAGATCCTTCTGGTTCGACAACCACGAGCTTTGTCGCTTGATTTTTGGACTTAAGATAAGCAGCTGTCCCGGCAAAAGATCCACCGCTGCCTGCACCAGCTACAAAGGCGTTGATCGGCTTTTGCAGATCATTTACAATTTCTGGTCCCAGGCTATGGTAGTATGCTGCCGGGTTATCCGCATTTTTAAACTGCATAGGGA
>DATGVB010000202.1:0-3825 GCA_035300805.1 Tetragenococcus sp.
AGTTGAAGATTATTCAGTTTATGCGCGAGTGTCACCAGAACATAAAGTTCGTATCGTCAGTGCTTGGCAAAAAGAAGGTAAAGTTGTCGGCATGACCGGCGATGGTGTCAATGATGCACCGGCCTTGAAGCAAGCAGATATTGGTATCGGTATGGGGATCACAGGTACAGAAGTATCTAAAGGCGCTTCTGATATGGTCTTGGCCGATGATAATTTTGCGACAATCGTAGTGGCTGTAGAAGAAGGACGTAAAGTTTTTTCAAATATTCAAAAAGCCATTCAATATTTAATGTCTGCTAATCTGGGAGAAGTCTTGACTTTATTTATCTCTACCATGTTAGGTTGGGATACTTTACTGCCAATCCATCTGTTGTGGATCAACTTAGTGACAGATACTTTTCCTGCTATTGCACTAGGTATGGAACCAGCCGAAAAAAATTTGATGAAACATAAACCACGGGGTAAAAAATCGAATTTCTTCTCTGGTGGGGTTATGAGTAGTATTATTTATCAAGGAATTTTAGAAGGTGCTGCGGTTTTATTTGTTTATTGGTCAGCGATTCAATGGCCGGTACACTCCACTTACACTGAAATTCATGCTGATGCTTTAACGATGGCCTTTGCAACTTTAGGATTGATGCAGCTGTTCCATGCCTTTAATGTAAAATCAGTTCATCAGTCATTATTCAAAGTTGGACTTTTTAGAAATAAATTTTTTAATGGTGCAATTTTACTTTCCTTTGTTATGATGATGGTGATTATTCTTGTACCTGGTTTGAATGATATTTTCCGCGTAGCTCATCTGGACAGCTATCAATGGGCAATCGTCTTAGGTACAGCCTTTGCGATCATTCCAGTAGTTGAAATTGTCAAAGTTATCCAAAGAGCGATGGGGAAAGAATAGCTAAATAAAAAAAGATGTGGATCAAGTGTTTCACATCTTTTTTAATAAAAAGGAGGTACTGACCATGAAAAAAGGAATATTTATTTTGTTCGCTGTGCTTTTTTTAACAGGATGTTCACAATCAGATCAGGCAGGTTCGGATTCTGCAGCATCTACACAGGCCAGCTCAAGTAGCGTTAGTCAGAGCAGTGTAAGTACAAATACGACTGCAAGCAGTGTAAGTCAGACAACTGATGGAAAAGAAGTTTCTTTTTCAGTAGAAGATGCAATCGCGACTTTCCAGAAAAATTTACCAGATGTTGATATAACAGAAATTGAATTTGACCAAAAATTAGGTAAAGAAGTTTTTGAGATTACTGGAGTAGATGACAACAAAGAATACGAATGGGTGATCGACGCAAATAATCAGGAGATTTTGGAAAAAGAAAGTGAAGCTCTAGATACCGAAGAAAAAGAAGGTCAGAAAAGACAAGAAAAACTTAATTTAAAGGAACTGATTTCTTTATCAGAGGCTAGTGACATTGCCGTTAAAGAAATCGGTAGTGGTACAGCAGTTGATTGGCAATTAGACCAGGAGTTAGGGCAAACTTATTGGGAAGTTAAAGTAAAAGACGGCAACCGCAAGATAGAAGTTAAATTAGATGCCCAAAGTGGTGAAATTTTAGAAAAAAATTAGACGATTAAGCTTTTCTTTGATAAATTAAAAAATACTGTTTGTTTAATAAAAATTGAAAGAGGTCACAATATTGAAAACAAATCCAAATTTTTATGCGCAAAAGATCAGCCAAGTCGTGCAAGAAACTGAAACGATTGGAGAAAAAATGAACCCTGACTATGAGCTGATCCGTAATTTGATCGATAAAGATCAGCTTAATCAATTGTCTGAGGAAAAAAGACAAATAATTGTTGAAAACTTTCAGGCAGGGACAGATCAATACCAGGTATTGCTTGATACACTTAAGTCTTTGCGTGCTCCAGCACGTGTGATTGGTACACACAAGAAATTTGAGGCAGCTTTTAGTCGCTATGTTGCTGGTTGTCAAGCGATGGTGGATAGTATCAGCTTATCTACAGTTGATGCCGTCGCTTTTACAGCAGCTGAAAAAGAACAGGATGAAGCAACGGATACGATTTCTGCTGCCATCCAAAAAATCATGAATCTACTAGCTGGACGTTAGAGCTTTTTTATGCTATCTTTAGGCTAAGATAAAACAGAAAAGAGGGATCTTCACTTGAAAAACTAATTCCATGACGAAAATTGCAAAAATACTCACTTCTTTACAGGAGTAGTAGGCAGTTTTTCAGAAGGAATCAGTTTTTCAGTGAAGGTCTTTTTGCGTACTTTTCACTTGATTCTTCTGAAAATCAAAGGATATAGGTGAATAAATGTCAAATATTCAAATAAAAAACCTAAGTTTTGGTTTTGATCAACAGAATAAACTCTTATTTAAGAATACCAACTTGCTGATTGACGCAGATTGGAAATTAGGCTTGATAGGTCGCAATGGTCGCGGAAAAACTACCTTGTTGAAGCTGCTGATGGGTGAATATCCTTATCAGGGAAGTATCCGTCATCAACTTTCATTTTGTTATTTTCCGCAAAAAATTAAGGATAAGAAACAATTAACCTATGATTCGCTTTTAAAATTAACTGAGGTTGAACTATGGAAAATTGAAAAAGAGTTGAATCTGCTGGATACTGATCCGGCGATTTTATGGCGGCCCTTTATGAATCTTTCAGGTGGTGAGAAAACCAAAGTTTTACTGGCTTTATTATTTAGTAATGAAGGACAATTTCCATTGATCGACGAGCCGACGAATCATTTGGATGAGATGTCACGTCAGCAGGTAGCTGATTATTTGAAAAATAAGAAACAAGGTTTTATTTTAGTTAGTCATGATCGCGCTTTTGTAGATCAAGTGGTCGATCACGTTCTATCGCTTGAAAAGCAGCAGCTGGTTTTGTATCAGGGGAATTTTTCGGTTTATGAAAAAGAAAAGGCGAGTCGTGATCGCTATGAACAAGAACAAAATAAAAAATTAAAAAACGAAATAAGCCGCTTGAAACAAACTGCAGTTGAAAAAGCGGAATGGTCACGCGGACGCGAAAAAGACAAATATGGCAGTCCTCATAAAAAAGGTAGTGGCGCTATTTTTGATACAGGGGCGATTGGCGCACGGGCAGCCCGTACGATGAAGCGATCCAAAGCAATTGTGAATCGGATGGAAGAACAGGCCAGTGCAAAGGAAAACCTGCTCAAGGATATAGAATATCTTGATTGTCTAACGATGAATTTTCAGCCTAGTCACCACACGACCTTACTTAGGGCAGAAAACTTGCAGCTCAGCTATGATCAGACAACCTTATTTAAAACCCTGTCATTTGAGTTGAATAAAGGCGATCGCATTGCCTTGCAAGGTCCAAATGGCTCAGGCAAGTCTTCTTTAGTTCATTATCTGTTAGCTGACTTTACTGGACAGGCAAAGGGTAAATTGAAGCTGGCGCCGCATTTGACGATCAGCCATGTCCGACAGAATTTTGAAGAGAACCGAGGAACTTTAGCGGAATTTGCTGAAAAACAGCAATTAGATTATCAGGATCTATTAAATAATCTGCATAAATTAGGTTTAGAGCGCAATGTCTTTAGCAGTCGTATCGAGGATATGAGTATGGGGCAAAGAAAACGAGTTGAATTGGCGAAGTCACTTTCCACTTGTGCTGAATTGTTTATCTGGGATGAACCTTTGAATTATCTGGATGTATTTAACCGACAACAATTAGAAAAAGTGATCCAGGAAGTACAGCCAACGATGCTGCTAATTGAACATGATAAAATTTTTTTGGACCATGTGGCAAATAAGTTCATTTTTTTGGAATAAAAATAAATTCAGCATGGTTATCACTAAGATAGCCATGCTGA
>DATGVB010000203.1:0-2301 GCA_035300805.1 Tetragenococcus sp.
TCCCCAAATATTAATAGCCACAATAATTAGAGCTGTTGCAAAGCCTAGTATTAAATTAACAGCAAGACCAAAGTTCTTAGCAGTTGCATCGCCACCACCAATATTTTGAAAAGCCACCGGAATCAGAGTAAAACCGATCAAAGTGATCAATGAGCCTGTAACGACCGGCGGAAAAAACTCACGTAACTTTGCAAATGGGCCGGCAATTAAAGTAATAAAAATTCCTGCTGCGATAATACCCCCATACATATAAGGTAAGCCAAAACTATTGCCGATATTTTGCAAAGGTGCTACATACTCTACTGCACAACCTAAAACCACTGGCATAGCAATCCCTGTTAAAGGAGTTCTTTTTAGTTGTAGTAATGTAGCCACTCCACACATGAAAATATCCATGGATACTAAATAAGTCATTTGTACAGCGTTGAAATTCAAAGCCCCGCCGATCAACAAAGGAACTAAAATATCGCCTGAATACATGGCCAATAAATGTTGAAACCCTAAAACTAAATTTTTTACTACAGAATTTTCCGCACTTTCCACTTTACTATCTCCTTGTTCGTTTTTTATTTATTTACGCAAGAAGTATAAGCTTCAGTCGTCCATTTCACAATCATTTTCTTTTTGATTTTACATTTAATTGCTTAAATGTACGTATTTTAACCCTTTACATATTTTAATGGATTAACTTTGCAAAAAAATCAGAGAGCTTTTCTAAGCCCGTTTTTAATTTTTCTTCTGATTCACGTGCATAGCCCATCCGAAAACACTTTTCTAAACCAAAAACAAAGCCAGGCATCAATAAAACACTTTTTTCTTCAATTATCTTGCGGCATAACTCTGCTGAAGTTAACGAATTTTCATAATAAGGCAAAGCTACTGTGCCACCTTTTGATGGAACACATGTCAGTTGCGGTACACTGTTGATCCAATCGTTAAAAATTTCCACTCTTTTTTGAGTTAATGATAAATTGCGCTTTTGCACTATATCTTTATTTTTTAAAGCTAGAGCTGCAATATACTCATCAATACCTCCACTAGCAATCATAGTATAATCACGTTGAATATGGATTTTTTGCATCACTGCCTGGTCTTGTGTTGCGATCCAGCCTAAACGTAAACCGGCTAAGGCAAAAGCTTTTGACATACTTCCAAGGCTAATTCCTTTTTCATAGACATCAGCTACTGACATAGAAAAACCAGTATTGTGCGTCAAACCTCGATAAGCTTCATCGCAAATCAGATAAGCATTATATTTTCTTGCCATTTGAACCATCGTCAGAATATCCTCATCGCTTGCAACATCTCCTGTTGGATTATTCGGGCTATTAAAAACAATGGCCTTTAATTTTGGTGTAGCCAAAGCTGCTAATTTGTCCATATCTATAAAATAACCTGTTTCATTATATTCCATAAAAAGCGTATCTACTTTTGCACCAAGAGATTCAGGTACAGAATATATTTGTTGGTAAGCAGGTAAAATAGCAATCACTTGATCTTTAGGTTCGATCAAGGAAAGCATAGTCAATTGTGAAGCTCCCACTCCACCATGAGTTGAAATTACTTGATCAGCTGAAATATTCTGATATAAACTGGCAATCCCCTTACGATAATCTTTTTTTCCGACAATTTCACCATAATTTAAAGTCAGAGAAAAGATTTCCTCTTTGACCTGTTCTTCATCTGCTCCTACTAACTCAACTAATTCTCTTAATGAAAACGGCATAATTGAAGTACTAGTTAAATTATAATCTACAACGGTTTCATAGTCGGCTAACCAGCGTTCAACTCCAAATGGTTTAATATACATAACTTAAATCTCCTTTAACGGCTTTTACTAAATTTTTTCTCCATTTTTCCTACTAATAAGGTAACAACTCCGGTAATTATAAAGTAAATAACAGCTGCAATCAATAATGCTTCCATAGTTTTATAAGTAGCTGCTTTTACTGTGTCAGCCACAAACATTAATTCAGAGACTGCAATGATAGATAACAAAGAGGTTTCTTTGACCATCGAAATAAATTCATTTCCTAAAGCAGGTAAAATATTACGAATCGCCTGGGGCAAGATAATTTCACGCATGGTCAGTTTTTTACTCATCCCCAAAGAATATCCTGCTTCTGACTGACCTTTATCCACTGCTTGAATACCTGAACGAATGATTTCAGCTACATATGCACTGGAATTGATCGATAAAGCAATGCATCCTGGAATTAGACGTGCTAAATTTACATCACCAATATAAATCGTGGGAATTCTGATCACTGCTGAAATCCCAAAATAAAAAATAAAAATTTG
>DATGVB010000204.1:0-2231 GCA_035300805.1 Tetragenococcus sp.
GTCTGGCAGTAAAGGATAGGTCATCGATCACTTTTTTAGCCGGTAAATAAGAAAAATCGACATGCTGCAGAGAAATATCAAATTGCTGCAGCTGGGCTTCTTCTCCGTCCTGAACCTTCGTCTGTCTTAATTCACCGATCCGTTTGATACGAGCATCCAAATACATGATCTCGGCTAAAAATTCATACCAGGCATCAATGGAGAACATTAATTTGGAAGCACCGACTAAAAAACCCATTAAAAACAACAAAGAAAGCTGATTTTGCAGATAAAGTGTGGCACCAAAATAAATCGTCAGGCCAAAAGAAAATTTCAGGATCGAACTGGACAAGAGTAAAGGTACTGCCTGATAAGCTTCCGTTGAAACATGGATTTTTTCGGAAAAGTCCATCTGCTCTAGTAACTCTTGTTTTACTTGGTCTTTTTGCCCGTAACTCTTGATTTCCTGCTGCAGCTCGATCGTTTCCTGGAACTTCTCTGAATTATCTCTTAACTGCCGGTAGTACTTGGTTGAATTTTTTACCTGCACTTTTTTACTTAACAAAAGTAAGGCGACGCTGACTAAAATCGGGATCAGCATGACAATTGCTAAAGTCGCATTAGCAAATAGCATACTGATAAAAGCGAAAGCTAAAAAGATTACTAAACCAAAAGCCTGCGGGATGGCATGACTCAGAGCATGTTCGATAGCTTCCACATCGGCCATAAAGGTCTGCGACAAGTCGGAGGTATCATGTTTTGAAAAATAGGAAAGAGGTAATCTTTTCAACACATCCGCAATATCAATACGTAGATTTTTACTTTCCTTATAGGTTTCAGTAAAGGTCGTATTATAGTTGATATAAATCAAGACAAACATAACTGCTATCGCAATAAGAACAACGATTAAATAAAAGAACGGACTATGAAAAACTCCAGCCAGAACTTCTTTCAGGAAAAAAAGCACGAGCATCAACGGCAGCATATAGGCGAAATAGAGGAAGAAGGAAGAAATAATTGCTTTGATCAGTCCGTCTACCCCTTGATCCGTCAGCTGAAATAATTGCTGTAATTTCTTTTTCATTGAACGACCCTCCACTGATTGGCTTGGTTAAAGGCAACTTGTAGTTGTTTGTAGCGACTGTCAAAGCTCATCAATTTCTGATCGGTTCCTCTTTCAACGATCTGTCCATTATCGACTACCAGAATTTCGTCGGCCTGACGGATCGAGCTCAAACGGTGAGCGATCATGATGACAGTCTTGTTACGGATCAGATTAGAAAAAGCCTGCTGGATCTCATATTCATTTTCAGGGTCAGCCGCAGCTGAAGCTTCATCTAAAATGATAATATCCGCATCTTTTAATAAAGCACGCGCAATGGCGATACGCTGGATCTCTCCACCAGACAGATCTACGCCTTTGGAGCCGATCACAGTCTTTTCTTTTTGCTCAAATTTAGCCAGTATATCATCGCATTTAGCCTGATGCAAAGCTTCCATCACCATTTCATTGTCAGCCTCTGGATTCCCCATTCTGACATTTTCAAAAATCGAAGTTTTAAACAGTTTGGCATTTTGAAAGACGAAAGCAATGTGTTTCTCCAGCGCTTTTTCACTATAAGCTGAAATTTCCCTTCCGCCGATTTTTAATTGACCGCTATTAATTTTATAAAAGCCGGAGATCAATTTTGCAATGGTGGACTTACCGCTTCCTGAAGCTCCTACTAGGGCATAGGTCTGATGCTGCGGCAATTTAAAGGAAAGATCTTCCAAGACGTTTTCATCCTTATAACCAAAGCTGACATGATCAAATGCAATCTCAAAGTTCTCCATCTGATCAAGTTCTCCTGTTTCCAGCTTATCTTTTTGCATTTCGACAAACAGCGCTTCCAGTTTATCGACTGCCTGAGCCCCCATAAAACTATTTTGTCCCACATACATCACTTTGTTAAAAGTCACTAAGAATAAGCCTGAAACAACTGCAAAATATAGTAGTTTCGCCAGTAAAAACTGAACAGATTCACCGCGATCAAGTAAGACTGCAACAAGAGGCAGTAAAATAGCAGGTGCAATATTTAACAAGATCTGAAAAATAACATAGGGTAAACGGCAGGAATAAGTATATTCGATACAAAATTTTGAATAATCAACAATCGTCTGATAAAAAATCTTGAAGGACTGAAGCGTTCCTTTGAAAATTTTTACTACTTGCATGCCACGAACATATTCCACCGCTTCACTATTCATATTAT
>DATGVB010000205.1:0-6320 GCA_035300805.1 Tetragenococcus sp.
AGTGGCTTCTTTCTTGTTAGTCACCTTTATCGAGTCTTCACGAGGCGTACCACCAGCACCATCAGCTTATAAAGACTAAAAGAAAATGGTTAGCAGTCTTAAGACTGCTAGCCTTTTTTTGATAAAAAGGCAGTTATTTTGTTAAGTTTTTCAAATATGGTACACTAAAATATATTAAATTAGAAAGAAGGTTTGCACATGAAAAGTAGAGCAGCAGTTGCATTTGAAGCGGGTAAGCCATTAAAGATTGTTGAGATTGATGTGGCCGAACCTAAAGCAAGAGAAGTTATGGTTAAAATTTTGTATACATCGGTTTGTCATACCGATGCCTTTACTTTATCGGGCAAGGATCCTGAAGGTGTGTTTCCGTGTGTTCTAGGTCATGAAGGTGCGGGGGTAGTTGTTGCTGTTGGAGATGAAGTAACTTCATTTAATCCAGGCGATCATGTGATTCCTTTATATACAGCTGAATGCGGAGAGTGTGAATTCTGCAGATCAGGAAAAAGTAATCTCTGTTCCGCTGTAAGAGATACCCAAGGCCAAGGTTTGATGCCGGATGGAACAACTCGTTTTTCCTATCAGGGGAAACCGCTTTATCATTATATGGGCACAAGTACCTTTAGTGAGTATACGGTGGTAAATGATATCAATCTAGTCAAAATCGATGAAAATGCGCCATTAGACAAAGTTGCTTTATTTGGCTGTGGAGTAACAACAGGTTTGGGAGCTGTCAAAAATACTGCTGAAGTGCAAGCAGGAAGTGTGACGGCAGTTTTTGGTCTAGGTGCGATTGGTCTAGCTGTTATTCAAGGTCTGAAAAAAGCTCAGGCTAAACGAATTATTGCAGTGGATGTCAATCCAGCTAAATGGGATTTGGCTCAGAAAATGGGTGCAACGGATTTTGTCAATCCGCATGATTACGATCAGCCGATCCAGGAAGTTTTGATTGAAATGACAAATGGCGGTGTGGATTATAGCTTTGAATGCATTGGTAATGTTGAAGTGATGAAGTCGGCACTGGAAGCTTGTCATAAGGGCTGGGGTGAAAGTATTATCATCGGAGTAGCAGGAGCCGGCGAAGAAATTCATACGCGGCCGTTTCAGTTAGTTACTGGGCGTGTTTGGAAAGGTTCGGCTTTTGGCGGTGTCAAAGGAAAGAGTGAGTTGCCAGGGATGGTGGAAGAATATCTGCAAGGCGATATTGACTTAGAGTCTTTTATTACCGGGCATCTTGATTTTAATGAAATCAATCAAGCTTTTGACTGGTTACATGATGGGGAATCGATCCGGACGATTTTAACTTATGGAGAATAGTTTATGAAATTAAAATTAATCGAACAACATACTATTTTTGAGGGCGAGCAGAGAAAATACCAGCATTTTTCAGAAATTTTGCAATGTCAGATGTCTTTCAGTATTTTCGTGCCTAAAAGCAGTGCTGATGAGAATCTAGACTTAGTCTGGTGGTTATCGGGTCTGACTTGTAATGATGATAACTTTAGTCAAAAAGGTGCATTTCAAAAATATGCTGTACAAAATCAATTGGCAGTCATGATTCCAGATACCTCACCTAGAGGGACAAAAGTGGCCGATGTAGCGGATTGGGATCTAGGTCAAGGTGCCGGCTTTTATCTAAATGCCACCGAGGAACCTTGGCAAAAGAATTATCAGATGTATGACTATCTTACCCAAGAACTCGCACAAATTGCCTTTCAATTGATCCCGAATTTTTCTGGTAAAGAGAGTATTATGGGACATTCAATGGGGGGACATGGCGCTTTAGTTATCGGGTTAAAAAATCCTGAACGTTTTGCCGCGATTTCCGCTTTTGCTCCTATTTTAAATCCCATTAAAACGCCATGGGGACAAAAGGCGTTCCAGGCTTATTTAGGTGAAAATCAAGCAAGTTGGAAAGAGTGGGATGCCACTGAATTATTAAAAAGATCAGTAGAGATTCCACCAATTTTGATCACACAAGGAACAGCGGATGAGTTTTATCCACTTCAACTAAAAGAAAGTGATTTTCTGGCAGCTACTCAAAAAAATCAAGTTGAACTTTTCTATCAAAAAGCAGCACATTATGATCACAGTTATTTTACCATTGCAACTTTTATTGAGAAACATTTACAATTTCACAAAAAACATTTAGCAAGTCAAAAAGGTCAGGAATAATTTCCTGACCTTTTTTGTATAATTTACAAGGCACGCACCGCCAAAACGTGTCTCGATAGTTAAAAATTGAGGCACGAATCATTAAAACGAGCCTCGATAATTAAAAAACGAGGCACGAATCGCCAAAACGAGCCTCAATAGTTAAAAATTGAGGCACGAAACAGCAAAGCGTGCCTCGATAGTCAAGAAACGAGGCACGAAACAGCAAAGCATGCCTCGATAATCAAGAAACGAGGCACGAATCGCCAAAACGAGCCTCGATAGTTAAAAATTGAGGCACGAAACAGCAAAGCGTGCCTTGATAGTTAAAAAGTTCCCATTCCAATCTAACTAACTAGCTCTTTGGATGAAATGGGATTTTTTTGTTCAGTTAGGATTTTATTGCCACAAAGATGATAATCTTTTTCCGCCGATTCGCAGCGTGAGAGAGACCAGCAGTATGCTTAGCAGACGATCAAGATAATCTGTTGCAACCTGAACGATGAAAACGGCGAAAGCTTGATTCATTCCGATTCCTGTCAATAATTGTACGATCAAGCTTGAACCAGAAGAGGTAATGCCATGGAAAATAGAAATGGTGATAACTGTTGAGACGATGGTTCCAGGTAGAGAAATGATCAAGGCCTGCCACCAGCAGCTAGCTGGATTTGCAAGGACACTTTTTCTAAATAGTAAGCCGGTGACAGCTGCTGTTATCAGCTGTACAGGCATAAAAAATAAGGAAAAAATATCTGAAGTAACACCGATAATTACACCGGTCGATCCGCCGACTAACATGCCGGGCAAGGGCCCGAGCAAGCTGGCTGCTAGAATTGTTCCCACTGAATCTAAATAAACCGGTAATTTCAACATCAGGACAAGGTTGCCGATGACAATATTCAAAACAATACATAGAGCCATGAAGACCAATGCATGAGTCTGTCTTTTTTTCATGCTTGACCACCCACTAACTGCGGTAAAATATCAGTAAGTAAAGGTTCTTTAACTTTTAAGACACGGTTTAAAAATAAACGCCAGAAGGCCTTTGAGTCAACGCTGGTTAAAATTTGACAATTTGCGTTCAATTGCCAAAAATTGTGATCATCAACGATCGACTGACCACGGGCAATACCAGCTGTAGCAATTTGAACAGAACTAAAAAATCCTGTAGCAATTGATGGATCTAAGAGATAAGCTACTGCCAGTGGATCATTGATCACACAGCCCAAAACTTTTTCATGCTGCCAATGATAATCAAAATAAAAGCGCGTGATTTTCTTAATGAAATGATAATTTACCTGATCGGTATAGCGCATAAATTCTAAGATGGTTGGAGTCAAGACGATTTTACGAGTTACATCTAAACCGACTATTTCAATCGGGACTGGTAGAATTTGATTAAAGACAAATTTTGCTGCATCTGGATCACACCAGAAATTATACTCGGCAACAGGCGAACAATTTCCATGAGAACGATAATTTCCGCCCATGATAACAAAACGTGAAACTTGATCAAAGCAGGCTGGGTTTGCTTTTAAAACTAAGGCAATATTGGTCAAAGGACCTAATGCTAAGACGATTGTTGCCGGATTTTGCCTTAATGTCTGCTGGATAAAAGAGACTGCATCAGGCTGAGGAGTTGCGGTGGTTACAGCAGGAATTTTACTTTCCCCTAAGCCATCTTCTCCATGAGTATCTTGGGCACTGGTAAAAGGAACTTTTAGAGGGCTTTTTGCGCCAACATAAACGGGAATATCCAAACGTGAAGCTAGCTGTAGTACTTTCAAAGCATTTTGTGCACCAAGCTTGGCGGGGACATTGCCACTGACAATGGTAATACCTAGAATGTTGAATTCTGGTGACTGCAAAGCCAATAACAGTGCCAGGCTGTCATCGATTCCCGGATCGCAGTCAATAATAATATTTTGTTTTGTATTCAATTTCCTACCTCCTTATGAAGTTCTTGGTTTTTTATACTGGGAAGTTTACGAACCAGTCCAGAACTTAGTCTGTTTTAGTGAATACCTATTTAGTATACATCAAAGTAGAAAATCTTAAAGAATTAATTTTTTTCAAGTATAATGAATATATATTTAACTTTTTATCTGAAAGGGTGATTTTATGTCTTTTACGATCATACAACAAGATATAACGAAACTTGAAGTCGATGCGATCGTCAATGCTGCTAATACGAAATTAAAAAGAGGCGGAGGTGTTTGTGGTGCCATCTTTCAGGCAGCAGGAAGCGATCGTTTACAGGCAGCCTGTGATTTACTGGCCCCCATTAAAACTGGCGAGGCAGTTATCACATCGGCTTTTGATTTGCCCGCAAAATTTGTCATTCATACAGTGGGACCGATTTATCAAGCGCAAAAGCAAGCAGAAAGCAAACAGCTACTAACTTCAGCCTATCAAAATGCTTTGAAATTAGCTGTGCAAAATACTTGTCAGAGTATCGCTTTTCCGCTGATCTCTAGTGGTATTTATGGTTATCCTAAAGAAGCAGCGTTAGCAGTTGCCAAGTCAGCCATCCAAGATTTTCTAAAAGAACATGAATTAGCGGTTATTTTAGCTTTAATGAAATAAAATTGATCCTCTTGTACTAAACCCTTCTCATTTAGGCTATAATAAGTAAAAAAGTGAAAGGGTTGGAGAAAATGAAAAAAAGATGGGTTTTTCTTATGATGACAAGTTTTTTGTTAGCAGCGTGCTCAAACCAAAAAACAGCCGATACAGCTGATCAAGCAAAAAATAAACAGGAGATCACGGTGGCCGTGGATCAGGAAATGTCATCAATGGATTCAACATTGGCAACAGATACCTACAGTATTACAGCACTTAATAATACCATGGAAGGTCTATACCGCTTAACAAGTGAGAATGAATTACTGCCAGCTGGTGCTGCTGCTTTACCAGAAGTAAATAAAGAAGGTCTTGAGTATACGATTGAGCTGAATAAAGAAGCTGTCTGGTCAGATGGCAGTCCGGTGACAGCTCAGGATTATATTTATAGCTGGCAAAAAGCCGTTGATCCGAAAACTAAAGCAGAGTATGGTTATTTATTTGAACCAATCAAAAATGCAAAGGATATTTTAGCCGGCAAGAAAGATAAAAGTGAATTGGGTATTAAAGCAGTAAATAGTCACAAACTACAAATTGAACTGGCAACTACTGCTCCTTATTTTGAAAGCTTATTGGCTTTTCCTACTTTTTTCCCGCAAAGAGAAGAATTTGTGGAAGAAGAGGGTGATCAGTATGCAGCTTCTAGTGATAATTTACTTTACAATGGTCCCTTTGAGCTGAAAAAATTCGACGGTGCGGGTACCGATACTACCTGGACTTATCAGAAAAATGATAATTACTGGGATAAAGATAAGGTGAAATTAGAAAAGATCGATAATCAAGTGGTTAAAGAATCCTCCACTGGAGTGAATATGTTTGAAACTGGCGATGTTGATGATGTACTTTTGACAGGAGAATTAGCCAAACAATACGCTAGTAATAAAGCTTTTACAGTGATTGAAAAGGCGGGAACCACTTATCTTTCTTATAACTATAAAAAAGAAGCTTTCCAGAATGAAAAAGTGCGGCAAGCAATTTCACTTTCGCTGGATCGAGCGTCACTAGTCGATCAGATCTTAGGAGATGGCTCGATTGAACCAACTGGTCTGGTTCCTTCGAAGATGTCTTTTTCACCTGAAAGTAAAGAAGATTTTGCTAAAGAAGCCGGAACTTCTTTAAAAACAGATAAAAAAGCAGCTCAAGAACTCTGGACACAAGCCAAAGAAGAACTTGATATTGAAAAGTTAGATATTGAACTCGTGACTTATGATACAGATTCCATTAAAAAATTAGCGGAATATATCCAGTCTGCTTTAGAAGATAACTTGGATGGAGTTAAGATCGATATCAGTATTGTTCCAGTAACAGTCGCAATAGAACGCGGTCAAAAAACTGATTTTGATTTGTTCTTATTTGGCTGGACTGCGGATTATCCTGATCCTAGTTCATTTTTGGATCTGTTTATTACAGATTCACCTTATAATTATGGAAAATACTCCAATCAGGATTATGATCAGTTGATCGAAAATGCGAAAGGAAAGGATGCCAATGATTTGACTAAACGGTGGAATGACTATCTTCAAGCAGAAAGACTACTGATGAAGGAA